>QKHF01000208.1 GCA_003250135.1 Paracoccaceae bacterium
AGCGGGGTCGCATCGGCGACTCCCCGGATGGTTTTCCGGGCCTCCAGGATGTTCGCCAAGGTCATGTTCATCTCGGTCGGCCGATTTCACTGCGCTCAACGGCGCTTGCGAGCGT
Source organism: Paracoccaceae bacterium (assembly GCA_003250135.1). Classification (GTDB taxonomy): domain Bacteria; phylum Pseudomonadota; class Alphaproteobacteria; order Rhodobacterales; family Rhodobacteraceae; genus SZUA-547. The sequence continues at coordinate 116 of QKHF01000208.1, forward strand.
TCTCTCCGCGGGTGTTGAAAGGCCTCCCAGTTAACGCGATTTGACGCCGATGCGCAAAATTGTGCACGCTGCACGCAGCCGGGGCGGGCCAGCCGACCACATCTTCGAAGGGAGACCGCATGCCGTCGACCTCGCTGCCGTTCAGCATTGAAGAGTACCGTCACAGGCTCGCGCTGACCCATGCCGAAATGGAGTCCAGGGGACTGGAGGTCCTGTTTGTCGAGGACCCGTCCAACATGGCTTGGCTTACAGGCTATGATGGTTGGTCGTTCTACGTGCATCAGGGCGTGCTCGTCTTCCTCGGAGAGGATCCGATCTGGTGGGGCCGGCGGATGGACGCCAACGGCGCGCTCCGCACGGTCTGGATGCCGGACGAGCAGATCGCCTGGTACCCGGACCATTTCGTGCAATCGACGCTCTGCCACCCAATGGAGATGCTGGCGGCGATCATCCGCGACCGCGGATGCGGGACCAAGCGCATCGGCGTGGAGCTGGAGAACTACTATTTTTCCGCGAAGGCGTATCTGTCGCTGGTCGAGGAACTGCCTGACGCGCATCTGCGCGACGCGACGGCGCTGGTGAACTGGCTGCGAGTTGTCAAATCCGAACAGGAACTGGCCTATATCCGCCGTGCGGCCCGCATCTCGGACAAGATCATAGGCGGCGTGCTGGAGCGCATCGAGCCCGGCGCCAGAAAGAACGACTTGGTCGCGGAAATCTATGCGGACGCGATCCGCGGCGCGGATGTCGGCGAATGGGGCGACTATCCGGCGATCGTGCCGATGCTGCCGAGCGGCTCCGACGCGGCGGCTCCGCATCTGACCTGGGATGCGAAGACATTCGAGCGGGGCACGGCGACCTTTTTCGAGATATCCGGCTGCTACCGTCGCTATCACGCGCCGCTCTGCCGGACGGTTTTTCTGGGCGAGCCGCCACAAGATATGCGCGACGCCGAGGCCGCGCTGATCGAAGGCCTGAACGCCGGGCTGGACGCGGCGCGGGCGGGTAATCGGGCCTGCGACGTAGCCGAGGCTCTGGCCCGGCCGCTGGAGCGCGCGGGCATCGACCGGGCGGCGCGCTGCGGCTATTCGATGGGCCTCTCATATCCGCCGGACTGGGGCGAGCGGACCATATCGTTCCGCGACGGCGATGAGACCGAACTCCGGCCCGGCATGACCTTCCACTTCATGCCGGGGCTGTGGATGGAGGAATGGGGGCTGGAGATCACGGAGAGCATTCTGATCAGGGACGAGGGGCCGGCCGAGTGCTTGTGCAATCAGCCGCGCCAAATGTTCGTGAAGGAGTGAGGCGTGCGCGCTCCGCCGTGAGCGACCGTCGCAGATCAGGAGCGAGCCCCACCCCAAACGCGCCTGCCAAAAGCGAACGCGCTTTTGGCCTCCAGTCTGGGTCGGTTCGCACACGCGTCCCTATTCAGGTAGGCTGGAGACGGCGAATGGGGGCACAGAGCATGACTTCGACGACGATCATGGGTCTTGGAGCGATGGGCGGCGAACTCGCGCGCGCTCTGCTCAATTCCGGCGAGGCGGTTACGGTCTGGAACCGCACCGCGTCCAAGGCCGCTCCCCTGATCGCCGAAGGCGCTCGTCCGGCGGGGACGCCGCGCGCAGCGGTCGAGGCGAGCCCCGTAACCATTTTCTGCCTCAAGTCCCACAGCGACACACGGGCGCTTTGCGCCGAATTGGGCGAGGCGATCAGAGGCAGGGTCATCGTCGATCTCAGCACCGGCAGCGCCTCGGAGGCGGAGGGCCTCGCCAGTGACCTGGAGGCGCTCGGCGCCCGTTGGCAGATCGGTATGATCAATGTCTATCCCCGCGATATCGGCAAACCTGAATCTTCCATCTTCACGGTCGGGCCTGAGGACGTGTGGACCGAGATCGCAGGGCGAATTTGCAGTTTGGCGGGGGCGTCCAAACGCGTCGGGGGCGAGCCGAAGATGCTGGCCGCGCTCTTCGCCGCGATGTTCACGACGCGGCAAGGCTTCATGTGCGGCATGCTGCACGGCGCCGCGGTCGCGAAAGCCGCGGGCCTGCCACCAGAGATCTTCGCCGACACGCTTCCCATATCGGTCGGCTTGGCCGAGGCCTATTCGGAAACGTTCCGCCGCACCGTCCTGAAAGACAGTTACGACAATCCCGGCGCCTCCATCGACACCTACCTGGCCGCCTTCGACGATGCGCTCGGGACGTTTGAGATGCTCCGGGCTCCGGCCGATCTGCCGCGCCTGATGTCCGGCCTCGTGCACGAAGCGGCGGATGCGGGCCTGGGAGATCAGGAACTGACAGCAATCTACAAGATGCTGACTGCGTGGACCGGGCGGGGCTGACCGCCCGCAGAACATTCCGCCTCAACCTGAGCGAAAGCTCACCGCCGTCGTGGCGCCGCCTGAGCAAATCCGCGATCGGCGGACCACCTTCTGCTGCAGATTTAACTTGATTTCGGCGGCAGACCTTAAGATTGCGCTTGCTCCAAGGTTTGATTTTCGTCCCGCTCTCTGACTAATTTCCTTTATAATTCTGGTAATTTGCAGACAGATACGATTCTCTCTATACCTAGATTCAAGATAGATTCTTTTTTAATAGCGCGATCAGACCATATTGTTCTGACCGAGCCACAAAATACGCCGTGAAAATACAATCGAGTGGCGGAACCACCCAAAAACTTGATTGCCTGTGCGCTTTGCCTAGGTCGCGGCCGAACAATCAAGGGAGATGTCATGAAAACGGAACCGAAGCCGGTCCCCGGACTTTTGCAGCGGCTCGCGGAAGACGCGCGCCAAGGGCGGCTGACGCGCCGCGAGTTCGTCAACCTGTCCGTGGCGGCAGGCGTCGCCGCTTCAACGGCCAGCGGTCTCTGGACCACCGCAGCCAAAGCGGCGCCCAAGCGCGGCGGCACGTTCCGCTATGGCATCCATGACGGAAACACCTCGGATACGCATGATCCGGGAACATACGTTACGCGCCAGATGATCATTTTGGCGCACCAGTATCGCAGCTACCTGACGCTGATCGAGCCTGACGGGTCGCTGGGGCCGGACCTCGCGCTGGAATGGACGGCGAACGACGACGCCACCGAGTGGACCTTCAAGCTGAACCCGAACGCCAGCTTCCATAGCGGCCGCGCGGTCACCGCGAACGATGTCGTCGCGTCGTTGAACCATCATCGCGGTGAGAAGACGACCTCGGCCGCCAAGGCGTTGCTGACCTCGGTAACCGACCTCGTCGCCCAGGGCGACGACGTGGTGGTCTTCAAGCTGGACGCCGGCAACGCCGACCTGCCCTGGCTGATGACCGATTATCACTTCGCAATCTGTCCGGCCAACGAGGACGGATCGATCGACTGGCAGTCGGGCGACGGCTCAGGCCCCTACAAGATCGACGACGGCGAGTTCGGCGTCGGCTGGCGGATGAGCCGGCATGACGGCTGGCATCTGGAAGGCGCCTATTTCGACAAGACCGAGATGCTGGTGCTGAACGACCCGAATGCGCGCCAGACCGCGCTGGTGACGGGCGATGTCGACGCGGTGTCGCTGATCGAGTTGAAGACGATGGCGCTGATGCAGCGCAATCCGAACATCGTGGTCGAGAACATCCCGACGGCGGCGGCGATCACCCTGCCGATGCATTGCGACACGGCGCCCTTCGACAATGTCGACGTGCGCAACGCTCTGAAACTGGCGATGAACCGCGACGAGATCATCGAGAAGATCGCCTTCGGCGCGGC
>QKHF01000172.1 GCA_003250135.1 Paracoccaceae bacterium
ATCTTCGCCTTGTCCTTGACCTTGGTCGGCTCCAGCACCGTGCCCGCCGCGCCCGCATAGGTGACGATGGAGACCGTATCCTCCGGCTCCAGCGTGTCGACCAGCAGCCGGAAGGAATTCAGCAACAGCGGCAGCTTGTCCGGCGAGTTCATCGAGCCCGAGACGTCGAGCAGGAAGACGAGGTTGGAGCGCGGCTTCTGATCGGGCGCCAGTTCATAGCCCTGCACGCCGACATGCAGCAGCTTGGTCTTGGCGTTCCACGGCGTCTCCATCACCGTCATGTTTGTGGTGAAGGGCAGGTCCAGGCTCTCGGGCCGCGCGTAGTCATAGTCGAAATAGTTGATCATCTCCTCGACGCGCACGGCGTCGGGATGGGGCAGCACGCCGTCATTGATGGAGCGGCGCACGAAGGAATAGCTGGCGGTGTCCACGTCGATTGAGAAGGTCGAGACCGGCTCCTCCGCGGTGCGCTTGACCGGGTTCTCCTTGATCTCCTCGAACCGGTCGCGGCCCTGATCCTGATAAGTGGGCGCAATCACGTCGCCGACGATGGGCTGCGGAACCGGCATGATGACGGCGTTTGGCGCCACGCCGCGTGCGGACGGCTCGGACGCCACAAGACCCGAGGTCTTGCCATGCACGGCGTCAGACGAACTGAAGAGTTCCTGCGGCGCGGGCGGAGAAACCGGCGCCGGAGCGGACAACATGAGATCCGACTCATTGCCGCTTCGCGCCTCGCGCTCAAAGCTTGTGGGCGGGCCGCCGGCGGCGCGGTCGGAAAGGCTCTCCTCGGCGCGCTCGCGCAGGATCAGGCGCGACTGGCCTTCGGTCGCAGCCCCGGCCCCGGCCTCACCGCCGATGATCTGGCCGGCGACCTGAGCGGCGTCGCGGCGTCCGGCCTCGTCATCGGCGCTCTGGCGGAAATCGGCGGGGGCGCTGGCGTCCTTGTCCAGTTTCAGTTCCGGCGTGGCGGGCGCTTCGACGGGCGAAGTTACGCTGGTGCGCGCCGGCGCGGGCGCCTTGCCGAACTCGAGCGAGGGATCCTTGATGGCGACGAAGGCGATGGCGATGGCGGCGACGGAGGCGCCGCCCATCAGATAGGGGCGAAGCGAGGAAAGGGTCGTGTCCATGGTCTTACTCCCGAACAATCTGGTCAGAAGAGCGTTTGCTCGACCTTTCTGACGTTCGGGCGCCGCCGATCCTTGGGACGCGGCCTGATTTTTTTCGGCTTTGTGTTCTTCGAAGGCGCTGAAGGCCGCGTCCATCGCGCGGGCGCGGGCCTGCGGGTCCGGCTCGGGCGGCGCGGCCATGGCGCGCTTCAGATGTTCAAGTTCGTCAGTCATGCGGTCAAACCTTCGCCGCTGCTGGCGGCTTCTCTCAACACGCGTTTCAGTTCGCTCATGCGCCAGGCGATGGTGCCTTCGGCGACGCCCAGCGTCTCGGCCGCCTCGGCCTGGCTCATCTCCTCACCAAGGATCAGGGCGGCGGTCTCGCGCAGGTCGGGCTTCAGGCCCTGAAGCGTCTCCTGCAGCCATTCGGCCTCGCTGGCCTTGGCCTTCGCCTCGTCACGAGCCAGTGCGTCCACTTCAGCGAAGCCCTGCGCCGCCTTTGCGCGGGTCGCCCGTCGGCGCATGGCGTCACGGGCGGCGTTCAGCGTGATGCGATGCAGCCAGGTGCGGAACTTGGCGTCCGCGCGGAAGCCGTCGATCGTGCGGGCGAGGCGGATGCAAACCTCCTGCGCCACGTCCTCGGCTTCCGTCTGATCGCCCAGCACCCGCCAGGCGAGGCGGAAGATCCCGTCGTAATGGCGCGCGAGAAGTCCTTCGAACGCGGCGCGGTCGCCGCGTCCGGCGGCCAAAGCCATCGCCTCGTCCTCCGCCATCTGTCGCATCACATGATCTTAGACGCGAGAGGGCGGGCGTTTCTTGGGCGGGGCATGAAATTTTCCGAGGTCAGGTCGACACCGCGCCCGCGACGCCAATTTCCGCGGCCGTCTGTAGGTTCAGCGCGGCGGCCAGCAGCGCCTTGGTGTAATCCTCGCGCGGCGCGTCGAACACCTGGGTTCCCTCGCCCGACTCCACGACCCGCCCCTCCTTCAGCACCAGCACCTTGTGGCTGAGCGCGCGCACCACGCGCAGGTCGTGAGAGATGAAGAGATAGGCCAGCCCGTATTTCTTCTGGAGACCCCTCAGCAGATCAACGATCTGGGTCTGCACCGTCATGTCCAGCGCCGAGGTCGGCTCGTCCAGCACCACCAGCTTGGGTTTCAGGATCATGGCGCGGGCGATGGCGATGCGCTGGCGCTGCCCGCCCGAGAATTCATGCGGGTAGCGGTGCATCATGGCGGGGTCGAGGCCGACCTCCTCCATCGCCTCGGCGACCACCTGCTCCAGCGTCTTGGAGGGATCGCGGAGGCCATGCACGCCCAGCCCCTCGGCGATGATGTCCTTGATCGACATGCGGGGCGAGAGGGAGCCGTAGGGGTCCTGGAATACGATCTGCATGTCGCGACGCAGCGGGCGGAGCGCGCGGGACTGCAGGCCGCTGATCTCCCGCCCGACGAAGGCGATGCGACCCTCGGACCGGATCAGCCGCATCAGCGCCAGCGCCAGCGTGGTCTTGCCGGAGCCGGACTCGCCGACGATGCCCAGCGTCTCGCCCTCACGCACGGCGATGTCGATATCGGTGACCGCCTTGATGTAGCCGACGGTCTTGCGCAGGAAGCCGCGCTGGATCGGGAACCAGACCCGCACCTTGTCGCCCTCGACGACGACCGGCGCATCCGGGTTCATCGGATCGGGCCGGCCCTTGGGCTCCGAAGCCAGCAACATCCGGGTGTAATCGTGCTTCGGCGCATCGAAAATCGCCTCTGTCGCGCCCTGCTCGACGATCTCGCCGTTCTTCATCACGCAGGTCCGGTCGGCGATCTTGCGGACGATGCCCAGATCATGGGTGATGAATAGCATCGCCATGCCGGTCTCGGCCTGGATGCTTTTCAGCAGGTCCAGGATCTGCGCCTGAATGGTGACGTCCAGCGCCGTCGTGGGTTCGTCCGCGATCAGCAGTCTCGGCTCGTTGGCCAGCGCCATGGCGATCATAACGCGCTGGCGCTGCCCGCCCGACAGCTGGTGCGGGTAGGAGTTCAGCCGCTCCTCCGGATCGCGGATGCCGACCTTGTTCAGGAGATCGAGGATGCGCTCGCGCGCCGCTTCTCCGGTCAGGCCGCGATGGATCAGCAGGCTCTCGCCGATCTGCCGCTCGACGGTGTGCAGCGGATTGAGCGAGGTCATCGGCTCCTGAAAGATGAAGCTGACGTCGTCGCCGCGGACATCGCGCAACGTCTCTTCATCCGCCGTCGTCATCTCGCGCCCGTCATAGCGGATCGAGCCGGTCACGTCGGCGGAATCCGGCAACAGGCGGACGATGGAGAGGGCGGAGACGGATTTGCCCGAACCGGATTCGCCGACCAGCGCGACCGTCTCACCTTCGGAAATGGTGAAATCGACGCCTCGCACGGCGTGGGTCCGGGCCTCCCTCGAAATGAAGGTGACGTTGAGGTTTTCGACCTCCAGCAGCGGTTTCGACCCTCCATCCCTCATGCGAAGGTCTTTCTGGGATCGAAGGCGTCGCGCACGGCCTCGAAGATGAAGACCAGAAGCGACAGCATTATCGCCAGCGTGAAGAAGGCGGTCAGGCCCAGCCATTCGGCCTGAAGATTGTTCTTGCCCTGCAAGGCCAGTTCACCCAGCGAGGGATAGCTGGCCGGCAGGCCGAAGCCGAGGAAATCGAGTCCGGCGAGGATGGAGACCGAGCCCGCCAGCAGGAA
>QKHF01000101.1 GCA_003250135.1 Paracoccaceae bacterium
GATCGACATTACGCCCGAGGGCGGTGTCGACGCGCTCTACGCGCCGCGGCGCACGGTGCTCGACCGCGTGCTGGTGGAGGCCGCCGTCCGCGCCGGCGCCGAGGTCTGGCATGAGACGCGCATGGTCGGTCTGACCACCGGCCGGATGAGCCGGGTGACCGGCGCGCAGTTCGTGACCGCGGATGGCGAGACGTTCGAGGTTGAGGCGGATCTGGTGATCGGCGCCGACGGCCGCGACTCCTCGGTCGCCAAGGAGGTCGGAGCCGAGACCCTGGTGCGCGCCGAGCATCGCTCGGCCACGGTCTACGGACATTTCGACGGATTCAGCCCGGACGGCTATCACTGGATGTACCAGCCGGGCTCCAGCATCGGCATGATCCCGACCAATGACGGGGGAACCTGCGTGTTCGCCTCGGTCCCGCACTGGGCCTTCGCCAATCAGTTCCGTGGCGACGCGCTGCGCGGGTTTCTGCGCACGGTCGGGCGCTTTGAACTGCGCTTGGCCGCGGCCCTTTGGGAGGCCGCCGGAAACGCTCGTCTCTATCGCTTTCCGGGCGCGCCGGGCTTCATCCGCCGCTCGCACGGGGCGGGGTGGGCGCTGGTTGGCGACGCGAGCTACTTCAAGGACCCGCTGACCGCGCATGGCATCACCGACGCGTTCCGCGACGCCCAGATGCTGTCCCGCGCGGTGCTGAGCGGCGAGCCGGGCGCACTGGCTCGCTATCAGGCGGAGCGCGACGAGATCGCCATGCCGCTGTTCACCATCACGGACGCCATCGCGTCCTTCGAGTGGACGCTGGACGAGCTGAAGGCGCATCACATTGCGCTGAACAAGACGATGCGGGCGGAGTTGCAGCATCTTGAATCCCGTCAAGACGAGACGCGGCTGGCCGCCTGAGCCGATCATGGGCGGGGTCAGGCGAGGGCGTAGACCTCCCAGACCTCGCCCAGTTCGGGGACGCTGAGCGGCGCTGCAGGCTGGAACGCCATCTTGGCGCCCGCGACAAGGTCCTTCAGCGTGCGGGAGGCCCGGATCTCTCCCGGCCCGGCCGCGTCCGCGATGGCGCTGGCGATCCGGATGGCCAGCCCTTCGCCGCCCTGTTCCGTCAGCAACATCTCGCCGGTATGGAGGCCGCCCCGCGCCGTCGCGCCCGCCTGGCCAAGCGCATCTCGAAGCATCTCCGCGGCGCGCAGCGAACGCGCCGGAAACGTGAAATAGGCGATCAGCCCGCCTTCATCGAGGCGCAGCGTCGCGCCACCCTGGCGGGCGATGATGTCCGTGAGAGTGCGCCGCAGGTCGATGTCGACCGCCGGCGTCCAGTCGAGGGTCAGCACGCTGGCCAGCAGCGCGTCCGGCGGGGCTTCCTCGCCGCGTTCGCTCAGGAAGCCTGCGATGGCGGTGAATATGCTGTCCACGTCGCCCACCCAAGGCAGATGGTCCTCGCCGGGAAGCTCGACATAGCGCGCGCCGGGAATGCCCGCGGCGAGCCCGCGCCCGGCTTCGACATCGATCAGCGTGTCCCCGCGCCGGTGGATCACCAGCGCCGGCGTCCGGATCGTCGGCAGAATGCCGGAGATCTCGATCTGGCTGTTCATGCGCATCAGCGCGATCACCGCGCCGGGGGTCGCGCCCAGACGCTCGAACCGGCCCCACCATTTCTGAAACACCGGATCGTGCGCGCGCGAGGGCGCGAAGGCCCCGACGCTGGCGCCGCTGCCCCAGCCGCTGCGGACATAGTCGAACAGGCGCTCCAACTCCTCCTCGGTCGCGACCCAGTGTGCGAACCGGGCGAAAGCGCCGTAGAGGATCAGCCCGGACACCCGGTCGGGGTGGGTTGCGGCGAAGACAGACGCCAGCGAGCCGCCCTCGGAGATGCCCATGATCACCGCGCGTTCGAAGCCCGCGGCGTCCATAACCGCGCGCAAATCGTCCATGCGCTCGTCGAGCGGAGGAAGGTCCGGAACCGTGTCGGACAGGCCTGTGCCACGCTTGTCGAATATCGCGACTTGCGCGATCGAGCCGAGCGCGGTCAGAAAGCGATTGAAGCCGGGTTCGTCCCAGTAGTTCTCGACCTGCGAAATGAAGCCGGGCGCGAAGACCAGATTCACCGGGCCGGTTCCGAACAACTGATAGGCCACATGGACGTCTCCGCTCCGCGCATACCGCGTCCGCGGCCGGTCGGCGAGGGGGGTGACGCCGTGCGATTCCTGCGGCGCGCGCTCCACCGTTGATGTCGGGAGCCCGATGTCGCCGATGAAGCGGAAGCCCCGGCCGCGCACCGTCCGGATGTAGGACTGCCGTTCTCCGCTATCGCCCAGCGCGCGGCGCACCAGCTTCACCACGCTGCTGACTGCGGCGTCCGAGACGATCCGCCCGTCCCAGACCGCGTCGACCATGTCCTGATGCGTGACGACGCTGTCGCGCCGTTCGACCAGCAGCGCGAGCAATTGGAACGCCTTAGGCTCCATCGCGACGGGCGCGCCGCCTTCGCGCAACTCGAAGAGGTCGGTGTCGAGTTCAAACTGGTCGAAACGGTAGATCATGTGTCGCGGGTCCCTGGGACGGCGAGCAAACCCTGCTTGGCGGCCCTTTCGACTTGTTAGTGCATGGCTGGTTTCTGGTCCAACAGACTATCCGCGAAAAGCGCCTTCGGTTTGGGCGTCGTCTGCGCAGGGGCGCGCGCGATGAGGCTGCGCGCGGTTCTTCGTGAATGAATACGGCTGAATGTCCTTCGCCATGTCCTGCGCCCGGGCCTGTTTCACCAGAAACCGAGACGATTCAATGGGTTGGCGGGAGGGGTGGTGCCCAGGGGCGGATTTGAACCACCGACACGCGGATTTTCAGTCCGCTGCTCTACCAACTGAGCTACCTGGGCGCCGGTCGCGCGGGCGGGCCGCGCTGAAGCGGAGGCCGTTCTAGGCGAAGGCGGCGTGGGTGTCCAGCCTCGAAATCACGCTTTTGGACCCGGATTACTGCGGCCGCGGATCGCGGTCGGCGGCGGCGAGCGCGTCTTCGTCCGGCTCGTCCTCCTCGGCTGTCGGGATGGCGTAGCGGCCGGACATCCAGCGGCCCAGATCCACATCCGCGCAGCGTTTGGAGCAGAACGGGCGATAGCGGTCGTCGGAGGGCTCTCCGCAGATCGGGCAGGTCTTGCTCATAGCCCCTCCAGAAGTTCCGCCAGCGGGCGGCGCTCGCGCTTCCTTTGCATCTGAAGCTGGCCGAGCGGCGTCCAGCCCGCAAGATCGGTCTGCACCGGGTCGTCCGCCAGAGCGCGCTTCAGCGCCGCCTCGATCTGCGGGCGTTCGCGTTTCGAGGCCGGGGCGAAATCGACCGTCACGATCCCGCCGAGGCCGCGCAGGCGCAACTGTCGGGGCAGGTCGGCGGCGGCGGCGAGATTGGCCTTCAGGCTCGCGCCCTTTCCGAAATCGTCGCCTGTGTTGACGTCGACCGAGACCATGGCGCGGGTCGGCTCCACGCTCATCCAGACGCCGCCCTTCAGGTCGACGCGCGGCGATTTCAGGCGCTCGATCTCGTCCCAGACGCCATGATGGTCGAGGATGTCTGGCTCGTCATCGCCGCGGAGAACCTGATCCGGCGCGGGATCGGCCCACTCGCGCCAAGCCTCGGTCCACGGATCGTCGGCCGGACGCAGCAGGCCGGGCGCGTCCGCATTGAAATTCGACAGCGCGGCGGCGAGGTCGATGATATCGTCCATCACCTCGTCCGCCTCGGCGCCTTCAGCGGCCGAGCGCAGCACTATGCCGACTTCGGGGCCGGTCTCAGCGTTGGCGGTCAGTCCGGCTTCCTCCAGCGC
>QKHF01000131.1 GCA_003250135.1 Paracoccaceae bacterium
GGCGGCGGCGTGGTCGTGATCACCGACATGTTCGGCGGCACGCCCGCCAATCTGGCCATGGGCGCGCTTTCCTCGCCCAATGTCGAGGTGATCTACGGCGCCAATCTGCCGCTTCTGGTCAAACTGGCGACACGCCGTGACGGCGAGCTTGAAAGCGCCGTCTCGCAGGCGCTGGAGGCGGGCCGCAAATACATCGACTCCGCGGCCCATATTCTGCAATCCGGAAACTAACCTTTCCCGCGAGCGGCGGCGGGCCATTGCTCTTCCGCGCGGCGCGCCCTAGAAGGCCGCCCATGTCGGAACGTCGTCGCCTTGAAATTTGCAACGCAAAGGGTTTGCACGCCCGCGCCTCGGCCAAATTCGTCGAGACGGCGGAGCGATTCAACGCGCGCGCGATCGTGTCCAAGGACGGGCAGTCGGTGTCGGCCGATTCGATCATGGGCCTGCTGATGCTGGCCGCCAGCAAGGGCTGCGCGATCGAGGTGAGCGCCGAGGGGCCAGACGCCGGGCCGCTGCTGGACGCGCTGGAAGAGCTGGTCGCGAACCGGTTCGGAGAGCGCGACTGACGCGCCCTATCCCCGCTTGGACAGCGCCGCGCAGGCCCCGTGGCGCGGGCAATCCACCAGATGGTCGTTCACCATGCCGACCGCCTGCATGAAGGCGTAGACGATGGTCGGCCCGCAAAACTTGAAGCCCCGCGCCTTCAGCGCCTTCGATATCTCCTTGCTGAGGGGCGTCTCCGCCGGCACCTCGGCCATCGAGGCGAAGCCATTCTGCAGCGGCCGGCCGTCGAGGAACTCCCACAGGAATCGGTCGAAGCCGCCCTCGGCCTCGATCTCCTCCCACGCGCGGGCGTTTCCGATCGTCGCCTCGATCTTGCCGCGGTGGCGCACGACGCCGGGATCGGCGAGAATTCGCGCCACGTCGGCCTCGCCATACCGGGCGACGCGCGCAGGGTCGAACCCATCGAACGCGGCGCGAAACGCATCCCGCTTCCTGAGAATGGTGATCCAGCTGAGCCCGGCCTGGAATCCGTCGAGAATCAATTTCTCCCACAGCGCGCGCGAGTCCCATTCGGGGACGCCCCACTCGCCGTCATGATAGGCGACATAGAGCGGGTCCTCGCCGCACCAGGGACAGCGCGCGTCGGCGGGCCCGGCCGCCTCGCCCATCTCTTTCGCATTTGAACTCATCGCTTGACCCAGGAATAAAACATTTATAGAACATTAACGGTACATATCAGGATAAACTCGCCAATTCCAGCGTTAATCTTTCGGTCATGATGGCGAACTAGCGTCAACTCAGTTGGAGGGTTGCGACGATGCCGGCACGCGACAGGCGCAACGCGCCGATCACGCGGCGACCAGAGCGGTCGGCCGATGTCGCGCGCGGCGCCTCGCCTCCCCGTCTTGTCCTCTGGCGTCTGGACGCCGAGGGGTGCTGGCCCGGCGCGGACCCGGTCGATCCGTTTCAGTTAGAGGCGCAGGCCCTGTTCGCCGATCCCGCCGCGGCCCGCGCCCGGCGCGCATGGGCGGAACGGCCGGAGCGCCTCGCGGAATTCAACCTCACCCATTCTGCCCCCGGCGATCGGAAGATCGTCGAGTGGTCCGTCGCGCTCGATGCGTCAGGCGGCGACGCGCCAGCCTTCGCGACGGTGTTCCATCTGTCGTCCGAACGCGAGACCCGCTCGACGGACATGCTGTCGAACCGGCGCGCCCGCCAGGTCCTGCGGCGCCGACTTGAGGCCGCGATCAATGCGGGCGGTCCCAGCGCCAGCGTGGCGTTCGGCGTCGACAATCTGAGTGAGCTGAACCAGATCTACGGCTTCGACGTCGCTGACGCGGTGCTGGGCGAAGTCGCGGCGCGGATTCGCGCGGCGGCCGGACGGGAGTCGCGCGGAAGCGCCACCATCCGGCATCTCTCCGGCTCCAAGTTCGGACTCGTCGCATCGGGCGCGGACGGCGCCGCAGCGCGGCGCATTGCGGAGGCCGCGCAGAACGCGGTGGCGGCCGCCCCGATCCGCACCAATAAGGGCGGCGTAGCCGCGACGGTATCCGCGGGCGTCGCGACGCAAGAGGCCGTCGCGCTGGACAGCGCCGCGACGGTGCGCGACCGGGCGGGAGAGATAATGGCGCGCGCGCTGGACGTGCTTTCCTCGGCGCGTCGGGTCGGCCCTTCCGGCCTGAAGGAAGCGCGGCTGGACGCCGACCCTGACAGGCTGCTCGACGAGCGCCGCCGCATCGCGCAGGAGGCCATGGCGGCGCTGGAGGCCGGCCGGATCGGCGTCGCGTTTCAGCCCATCGTCGCCAGCGCCTCTCGCCGACCTGCCTTTCACGAATGCCTTGCGCGGATCCTCCGGACAGACGGCTCCATCGCGCCGGCGGGCGGCTTCATTCCGGTGATCGAGCAGCTTGGTCAGGTGCGGCTTCTGGACCGGCGCATGCTGAGCGCCGTGTTCGACGCGTTGGAGGACGCCGCGCGGGCGCGCCTCTCGCTCAATGTCTCGGCGCAGACCCTGCGCGACGCGGAATGGCTGTCGCTGTTCCGGCGGCGGGCGGCGGACGCGCCCCGCGCGGCGGAGCGGCTGATCGTGGAGATCACCGAAAGCTCGGCCAGCGGCGACCCGGCCGCGGCCAGGGCCTTCATGGACGCGGTCCGAGCCCAGGGCGCCGCCTTTGCGCTGGATGATTTCGGCGCGGGCTATACGGCGCTGCGGCAGCTCAGAGACTTCCGCTTCGATTTCCTGAAAATCGACGGCTCATTCGTCTCCGGCGTCGCCGCCAATCCCGACAACCGCCTGTTCATCAGGGTCATGGCCGAGATCGCGCAGCATTTCGAGATGGCGACGGTGGCTGAGTTCGTGGAGACCGAAGCCGACGCCGAGACGCTCGCCGATCTGTCGATCACCTATCAGCAGGGATATCTGCACGGCCCCCCGTCCATGGAGCTGTCGGACGGGACTCAAGCGGCAAAGATTGCGGGCGCGCTTTCGGCGTGATCGCGCCCGCGGATCGAAGTCAGGATTTCTTGGCGATGTCTTCGAGTTTGCTCTGCATCTCGCGCAGTTGCGCCTTCAGAGTCTCCAGATCGTCGCTGCTTCCGGTCGGCTTGGCGCTCAGCTCCGCGCCGGCCGGAGCGTCGAAGCCCTGAACCGGACCGCCCGCGCCCTGTGCAAAGGGCGAGAACATGCGCATCGCGTTCTCGAACCACTCCATGTTGGTGCGGGCGAGCGATTCGAAATTGGCGAGCGCAGGATTGGCGCCGAAGGCGGCGTGCATCTGCTCGCGCATTTTCTCCTGGTTGCGCGCGAAGGTGTTCATCGACGCTTCCAGATAGCTGGGCACGACGCCCTGCAGCGTGTCGCCGTAAAGCCGGATCAGCTGGCGCAGGAAATTCGTGGGCAGCATGGACTGCCCCTTCGCCTCTTCCTCGAAGATGATCTGGGTCAGCACCGACCGGGTGATGTCGTCGCCGCTCTTCGCGTCGTAAACGACGAAGTCCTGTCCCTCTCGAACCATTTCGGCCAGGTGATCGAGCGTCACGTAACTGCTCTTGGCCGTGTTGTAGAGTCGGCGGTTGGCGTATTTCTTAATTGTAACCGGAGCTTTCGCTTCAGTCTTGTCGGCGGCCATGCCGTTGCACCTTTCAAATTCGCGCGAGGATGTGCGGCCTCGCTTCTTCACTATGGTTTTCGCACTTGGAGGTGTGCGCCGCAATGTAAAATCGCCGCAGCGCCGCCATTGCGGTGCACACTACCTTGATTGACGGGCGAAGGCCAACCACCCGGAGTAAGAAAATTACCCGCGGCGCCTGCGAATTTCGCGTCGCACCATGCCAATTTCGGCGATTTCCGCGCGTATTCGGCCGGGACGCCCCCGCGAGCGCGCGCAGCGCAGGCCCGGCGCGCCCAACGAGGCCTGCTGATTCTCTCTGACCCGGCCGGGTTCGCGGCCGCGGAACCAGCGCTCTTGGCGTGCGCCCAGTTGAACTTAATCCGCGTATGCGCCAAAAGCACGGTCGGAGAAGCGGGCTGCGCCGCTTTGGGGAGATTCGACCGTCGGCCGCGCTGAGGACCTCGCAGCCTCGCGCGTGCGCGCAGAGTTTGAATGGAGCACACACATGAGCACTGAAGACACCTCGATCGCCGCGTATATGGAGCGTGCGCGCAAAGCGCTCGGGATCATGCATGGCAAGACGCAGGAGGAGGTCGACGAGATCACCCGCGTTCTGGCGAAGGTGGTCAACGACAACGCGGAGCTTCTGGCGACCATGGCGGTCGAAGAGACCCGCATGGGCAACGTCAAGGACAAGATCATCAAGTGCCATATGAAGTCCCAGCTGATCTGGCACGATCTGAAGAACAAGAAGACCGTGGGCGTGATCCGCGAGGACAAGGAGAGCGGGCTGGTCGAGATCGCCGAGCCGGTCGGCGTCGTCGCCGCCCTGATCCCGACCACCAACCCCAAGGTCACCGCGATGTCGAACGCCATGTTCGCCATCAAGGGACGCAACGTCATCATCATGTCGCCGCATCCGCGCGCGCTGAACACCATCAAGAAGACGGTGGAGCTGATGAACGAGGCGGGCGCCAAGGTCGGCCTGCCCGAGAACGCGATCCAGCTGATCACCGATCCCAGCGTCGAGAAGACCAATGATCTGATGCGCGAGGTCGATGTGGTGCTGGCCACCGGCGGCTCGGCCATGGTCAAGGCGGCCTATTCCAGCGGCAAGCCCTCTTACGGCGTCGGCCCGGGCAACGTTCCGGTCATCATCGACGAGGGCGCGGACGTCGACGCGGCGGTCGCCGACATCGTCGTCGGCAAGGCCTATGACAACGGCCTGATCTGCGCCTCGGAGCAGGCGATCATGATCAAGCCGGAGATGTCCGACGCGATCAAGGCGAGCTTCGAGCGGAACGGCGCCTACGTCATCCACGACCGCGAGGAGCGCCGCAAGCTGAAGGACCTGATGTGGGTCGACGGCCACCTGAACCCGGACATCATCGGCCAGTCCGCCGGCAAGATCGCCAAGATGGCGGGAATCGATCTGCCGAATGACGACATCAAGATCCTCATCGTCGAAGAGGACAAGATCAGCCCGGATGAGGTGTTCTCGAAGGAGAAGATGAGCCCGGTGCTCGCGCTCTATGAGTACGACACCTTCCCGCAGGCCATCGACCTGTCGCTGGCGATCATCAAGAACGGCGGCATCGGCCACACCGCGGGCATCCACACCCCGAACAAGGATCATGCGCGCGAGTTCGCCATGCGCATGCCGGCGAGCCGCGTGATCGTCAACGCCTGCACCGCCACCACCGCCGGCGGATCCAAGCAGAACGCCCTGATCCCGACCACGACCATGGGCTGCGGGTCCTGGGGCAACAACTCCACCTCGGACAATGTCAGCGCCGAGCACCTGATCACCGTGAAGCGGATGGCCTTCAAGCACGACCATCCGCTCGACACCACGAACGTATTCGAAAAAGACTGAGACTAAGGACCGCGAAGGCCGCTCCCAACAGGGAGCGGCCTTTTCCAACAAAGGGTTGGCGTCTGAACCAGCGGCGGTCTGGAGCCGTACGGGACATGCGTCACACAACCCTAAATCGGCTTCGCGACGATTCGCCGTATAGGCCCCGCCGCATCGCCGTCGCAAACCCACCAGACGTATGCATGAAGCATCGAACGGTCGCCTAAAACGCGCGATCGACCGGATAGGAGGAGAAATTCCGTGACTAACATCGTCATCGCGTCAGCCGCGCGCACCCCCGTAGGGTCATTCAGCGGGGCGTTCGCCAACACATCGGCCGTCGATCTGGGCGTCGTGGCCGTGCAGGCGGCTCTTGACCGCGCCGGCGTCGCCGCCGCCGACGTGTCCGAGACCATCCTGGGCCAGGTCCTGACCGCGGGCACCGGCCAGAACCCCGCCCGCCAGACGCATATCAAGGCCGGCCTGCCGACGGAGTCCTCGGCCTGGACCATCAACCAGGTCTGCGGCTCGGGCCTGCGCGCCGTCGCGCTGGGCGCCCAGCACATCATGCTCGGCGACGCCGACATCATCGTCGCGGGCGGGCAGGAGAGCATGTCGCTGTCGCCGCACTGCGCCTATCTGCGCGCCGGTCAGAAGATGGGCGACATGAAGCTGGTCGACACCATGATCAAGGACGGCCTGTGGGACGCCTTCAACGGCTATCACATGGGCACGACCGCCGAGAACGTCGCCAAGCAGTGGCAGATCGGTCGCGAGCAGCAGGACGAGTTCGCCGTCGCCTCGCAGAACAAGGCCGAGGCCGCCCAGAAGGCCGGCAAGTTCGCCGACGAGATCGCCGCGGTGACGCTGAAGACCCGCAAGGGCGACGTCGTCGTCGATCAGGACGAGTACATCCGTCACGGCGCCACCGTGGAGAACATGGCGAAGCTGCGCCCGGCCTTCGACAAGGAAGGCTCGGTCACCGCGGGCAACGCCTCGGGCCTGAATGACGGCGCCGCGGTGGTCGTGCTGATGACCGAAGAGGAAGCCGCGAAGCGGGGCATCACGCCGCTGGCGCGCATCGCCAGCTATGCGACCGCCGGCCTTGATCCGTCGATCATGGGCACCGGTCCGATCCCGGCGTCCCGCAAGGCGCTGGCCAAGGCCGGCTGGAAGGTCGATGATCTGGATCTCGTCGAGGCCAACGAGGCCTTCGCCGCGCAGGCCTGCGCGGTCAACAAGGACATGGGCTGGAACCCGGACATCGTGAACGTCAATGGCGGCGCGATCGCCATCGGCCACCCGATCGGCGCTTCGGGCTGCCGCGTCCTGAACACGCTGCTGTTCGAGATGAAGCGCCGCGACGCCAAGAAGGGCATCGCCACGCTTTGCATCGGCGGCGGCATGGGCGTCGCTCTCTGCGTCGAGCGCTGATCCCCACACGCATTCGGGCGGCGGCCTTCGGGCCCCGCCCCCTTCAATAACGTCAAACCAAATACCGAAAAGGGAGGAGACCCATGGGTAGGGTTGCACTAGTCACCGGCGGCTCGCGCGGCATCGGCGCGGCCATCTCGAAAGGCCTGCAGGCTGCGGGCTACACCGTCGCCGCCAGCTATGCGGGCAACGACGAGGCCGCGGCCGCGTTCACTGCGGAAACCGGCATCAAGACGTACAAGTGGGATGTCGGAAACTACGAGGCGAGCGCCGCCGGCATCGCGCAGGTCGAGGCCGATCTGGGCCCGGTCGAGGTGGTCGTCGCCAACGCCGGCATCACCTGGGACGGCTTCTTCCACAAGATGACGCCCGAGCAGTGGCAGAAGGTGATCGACACCAACCTCACCGGCGTGTTCAACACCGTCCGCCCGGTATGGCCCGGCATGCGCGACCGCGGCTTTGGCCGCGTCATCGTGATCAGCTCGGTCAACGGCCAGAAGGGCCAGGCCGGCCAGGTCAACTACGCCGCGACCAAGGCGGGCGACATCGGCATCGTCCGCTCGCTGGCGCAGGAAGGCGCGGGCAAGGGCATCACCGCCAATGCGGTCTGCCCGGGCTATATCGGCACCGAGATGGTGCGCGCCATCCCCGAGAAGGTGCTGAACGAGAAGATCATCCCGCAGATCCCCGCCGGCCGCCTGGGCGAGCCGGAAGAGATCGCGCGCTGCGTGGTGTTCCTGGCCGCGGACGACGCCGGTTTCATCAACGGCTCGACCGTTTCGGCCAACGGCGCCCAGTTCTTCGGCTGATCCGCGCCAGACCAAGCATTCGAAAGCCGGCCTTCGGGCCGGCTTTTTTCGTCTTCGCCCAAAGCCGCGCTTTGCAAGCGCGCGCCGAGAGCATACCTCTGATCTGCGCGCGCAGGCGAGGAGGGCGAAGTGAGGATCGGCGTTTTACAGACCGGCCATGTGCCGGAGCATCTGATCGGCGAGCACGGCGATTACGACCAGATTTTCTTCCGGATGCTCCGTGACGCCGATCCGGATCTGGAACTCGTCAATTACGCCGTCGTGGACGAGCAGCTTCCTCAATCGCCCACCGACTGCGACGGCTGGGTCATCACCGGCTCGCGCCACGGGGTCTATGACGACCTGCCCTGGATCGCGCCGCTGAAGGAGTTTCTGCGCGCCGCCCGCGCCGCCCGCGTTCCCGTCGCCGGGGTCTGCTTCGGCCACCAGATCATGGCCGAGGCGTTCGGCGGCCGCGCGGTCAAGTCGGACAAGGGCTGGGGCCTTGGCGTGCAGGACTATCAGGTCTCCCACAAGGGCGGCCTGTCCGGACTGGCCCCAAGCTATCGCGGCTACGCGATGCATCAGGACCAGGTCGTGGAGATCCCCGATGACGCGACGCTTCTCGCCTCCTCGCCGTTCTGCGAATTCGCCGCGCTCAGCTATGGCGATCCGGAGACGCCGGATGCTATCTCGGTCCAGACCCATCCGGAGTTCAGCGTCGGCTACGCGGAGGCGTTGCTGCAGAAGCGGCCGAACGGGGTGATCCCGGACGAGCTGCGCGAGGCGGCGCTCAAGACGATCGGCCGCCCGGTCGACAACGGCGAGATCGCGCGCTGGTTCGTCAAGTACATGCGCGCGGCCCACGCACGGCGGACCGCGGCGTGACGCGGGCCGGCCCCGCCAGTCCGGGCCGCGCGACAGCAATCGGCTTCGGCGCAGTGCTGATGTGGGCGTTGCTGGCTCTATTGACCGTGTTATCGGGCCAGACCCCGCCCTTCCAGCTGGCGGCGATATGCTTCCTGATCGGCGGCGCGGTCGGACTGGTCGATCTCAGGCGCCGCGGCCTGCCGCTCTCCGCCGCCCTGCCAAGCGGCGGGGCGGTCTGGGCGCTGGGGGTGGGCGGCATCTTCGGCTATCACGCGCTCTATTTCACCGCGCTGCGCAATGCGCCGCCCGCCGAGGCCGGGCTGATCGCCTATCTCTGGCCGCTGCTGATCGTACTGTTTTCGGGTCTGCTGCCGGGGGAGCGGCTGCGCTGGCCGCAGCTACTGGGCGCGGTGCTGGCCTTCGGCGGCGCGGCGCTGATCGTGGGCGGCGGGGCCGAGGGCGCGTTGTCCTTCGCCGGCGCCAATGCGCTGGGCTTTGCGGCGGCCGCCGGCTGCGCGCTGGTCTGGTCCGGCTATTCCGTTCTGTCGCGTCTCGCAGGCGCGACCCCGACCTCGGCGGTCACCGCATTCTGCTTTGTAGCGAGCGCGCTGTCGGCGCTTTGCCATCTCGCCTTCGAGACCACCATATGGCCTCAGGGCGTCGTTGAATGGGCGGCGACGCTGGCGCTCGGCCTCGGCCCGGTCGGCGGCGCCTTCTATCTTTGGGATGTGGGCGTCAAGCGCGGCGACATACAGCTTCTCGGCGTCGCCTCCTACGCCGCGCCGCTCCTCTCCACGCTGGTGCTGATCGCGACGGGTTTCGCCGAGGCGCGGCCGAGCCTGTTGATCGCGGCCTTCCTGATCACCGGCGGCGCGGCGCTGGCGGCCATCGGACGGCGAGGCGCCCGCGCAGGCCAGCCGCCGCACTGACCCTCAAAGAAAAACGCCCGGGCGGGCCCGGGCGCTCTTCCTAACGTCGCGACTTCACCTAATGCTGGGTGGCGGACAGGCGGACGATTTCCTCCTTGATCCGAAGCTTCTCGCGCTTCAGGGCCGTAATCTGGAGGTCATCCGACCCGGGGCTTCGCTGTTCCTCCTCAATCCGAGTGGAGAGAATCTCATGCTTCTTCCGCAGCTCGGACAGGTGAGAAGAAAGGTTCATCGCGGCACCTCCATTTCTGTTCTAACGACGAAAGTAGACCATCAATTAGGGCCTTCTGTCACCTGATTCATTTTCACGCTTGAGTCAGAGGCGTTTGCATGCATTTTACCTGCCCCCGCAGCGTAATGTGCGCCAAAAGTGATTCTCCAAAGCGGCTCGGAACTCGGCGTCAGCCGGACCCCTGCGACGCCTTAGGCGACCGACCCCGCCGCCTTGCGCCGGGCGTCGACGAAGCGCGCGACGGCGTCGGCGCTGCGATTGAACCGCGCGGATCCCTGCAGGGCGATCATCATGCCGCCCGCCGCGATCACCGCCATGCCGGTCAGGGTCTCGGAAGTCGGGGTTTCTCCGAACAGGAAATACCCCACGACGCCCGCCGTCAGCATGTTGAAATACATGAAGGGCGACAGGGTGGTGGCGTCGGCGAAGCGGAAGGCGAAAATGGTCAGGAAATGGCAGGTCGCCGACAACGCGCCCATCGCCGCGATCTGCAGCAGAGAAGACCAGTCGATGAGGGGCGCGCCGCCCCAGAAGGCGAATGGCGCGAGCATGGCCGAGCCCAAGAGGCACTGGATGGCGAGCGTCGAGAGGTCGTCGCCCGTGTCGGCGGCGCGGCGCGTCGCCGTCAGGTAGCAGCCAAACAGGAAGCCGGCGCCCAGCGCCATCAGCGCCCCGGTCTCCATAGACCCTTCGGGCCGGACGATCAGGATGGCGCCGCCGAAGCCCAGCGCCGCGCCCGCGACGCGGGGGATGGAGGCCTCCTCCTTCAGCACGACGATGGCCAGCACGGTGGAGACCACGGGCGAGATGAAGAACGCGCCCAGCGCGTCGGCCATGGGAACCTGTGATAGCGCGGTGATCAGCAGCGTCATAGCGCCCATCAGCAGCGCCGTACGCCCGATCTGCCCGCGCCAGCCCCCCTTGGGAACGGCGATCGGCCGGCGCAGGAAAGCGGCGATGGCCAGCGCCACGCAACCGGCGGCGAAATACCTGGAGAAACTTACGAAAAATGGCGATTGCCCGTCGCTTAAATGCTTGGCCACCGCGTCCACGAAGGGCACGACGGTCATGGCGGCGAGCAAAAGCGCGACGCCGAGTCCTTGCGCTCGGCCCCGATTCACCCGCCGCCTCGATCCCGTCGGGGCAGCGCGGTCTCCACCAGCCGCGTCCAGTAGGCGACGCCGAGCGGCGTGACCTCGTCGTTGAAGTCGTAATCCGGATGATGCAGCGGCGCGCTGTCGCCGTTGCCGATGAAGACGAAGGCGCCCGGCTTCAGTCGCGCGAGAAAGGCGAAATCCTCTCCGCCCATGGTCGGCGGCCATTCGCGATGAACGCGGTCCGGCCCGACCAGCGCCTCCAGCACCCCGGCGGCGAACTCCGCCTGCGCCGCGTCGTTGATGGTCGGCGGATAGGGGTTCGGCGAAATCTCCACCTCCGCGACCACGCCATAGGCGTCGGCGATGGAATGCACCATGTGCTCGATCGCGTCGTGCACCTGCGCGTCGACGGCCTCGTCGAAGGTGCGCACGGTGCCGGTGAGGATCGCGGTCTCGGGAATGACGTTGAACGCCGTCCCGGCGTGGAACTCGGTGACAGAGAGAACCACCGGCTGCAACGGGTCGACCATCCGCGAGACGATGGTTTGCAAGGCGGTGACGATCTGAGCGCCGGCGACGATGGGATCGCGGGCGCGATCCGGCTTGGCGGCGTGCCCGCCCCGCCCGGTCAGGGTGATGGTGAACTCGTCGGCGGCGGCCATCACCGGGCCGGGTCGAATCGAGAACTCCCCGGCCTTCATGCGAGGCCAGTTGTGCATCCCGTACACAGCACGGCACGGGAACCGTTCGAACAGTCCGTCCTTGATCATCGCATTCGCGCCCGCTCCGCCCTCTTCGGCGGGCTGGAACACAAAGACCACGGAGCCGTTGAAATTCCGTGAATCGGCCAGATGCCGGGCCGCGCCCAGCAACATCGTGGTGTGGCCGTCATGGCCGCAGGCGTGCATCACGCCGGGCGTGGCCGAACGGTGCTCGCGGGCCTCGTCCGCCTCGTGGATCGGCAGCGCGTCCATATCGGCGCGCAACAGGATCGCATCCGCCTCGCCGCCCGGGCCGCCCTGGCCGTGCAACAGGCCGACGACGCCGGTGCCGCCGATCCCTTCATGCACCTCATCAAGGCCGAATTCGCGCAGCTTCTCGGCCACCACGCCGGCGGTGCGCCGCTCGTGATAGGCGAGTTCGGGGTGGCGGTGCAAATCCCGCCGCCACGTCTGCAGCTCCGTCGCCAAGGCCGCGATGGAATTGTCCAGAGGCATGCCGCCCATCCGCTGTTCTCCGTTGGCCATATTCAACCTTAGCGAGACTATTGTCAACGCCCCTCTCTCATGTCGTGTTGTCGCGCGCAGCGCCTACGCGCGGTCGTGCAAAACCAGCGGCGCAGCGTCCCGCAGGATCGCCCGCGCGGCGTCGGTCGCGTCGTCCTCATCCCGCTCGTGCAGCCCTTCGTGCAGGATCAGGGGCGCGCGCAGCCTGAACGGACCCCTCGCGCCCTTGCGCGCGCCGATCAGAACCCGCTTGGCGTCACGCCCCGCGCGCGGCTGCAGGGGCAGCAGGCGCACATCCCCGGCGCGGCCCAGCAGCGTCGCCAGAATCTCCGGCGCGCGCTCGGCCCGCTGGATGATGGTGATCCAACCGCCGGGGCGCAGGCGCCTGAGCGCCGCCGCCACCCAGCCCGCGACGTCCAGATCGCCCTCGCGGTTCGCCATGTCGCGCCCCGCCACGGGCGACGCGATCGCGGCGTCCCGCGCATGATATGGCGGATTGAGCATCACGTGATCAAAAGACAGCGACCTCAGCGCCTCGGGCGGCCCGGCGACGTCGCCCTCATGCACCGTCATCGGCGCACCGTTCGCGGCGGCGTTGTCCCGCGCCAGCGCCGCGTAGTCCGGCTGAATCTCCAGCCCGTGCAGATCGAGCCCCGGCACCCGCGCGGCGAGGCAGAGCGAGGCCGCGCCCACGCCGCAGCCGAGGTCCAGCACGCTCTCGCCCGGACGCGCCGGAACCGATGCGGCCAGCAGCACCGGATCGGTGGCGGCGCGATACCCCTGTCGCGGCTGGGCCAGGCGCACGCGGCCGCCGAGGATGAAATCCTCGGTCAGGTCATCTTTGGGAAGCGCCTCGCCCGGCATCGACTCAGACCCTGTCGGAAAGTTCGAACGCATTGTCGCGCAGGATCGCGCGGGCGCGAAAGGCGTCGCGCTGATGCACCATCACCCGGCGCGGCAGAAAGCCCAACGAGCCCTCGACGGCGCTCGTATGGACGTCGAACACGATGCAGTCTATACCCTCCGCCGCGAGCAGCGCGCTCGCGAACGTGATCAGCGTCGGGTCGTTGGTGCGAAACAGCTCCTGCATGGGCCATATCTAGCCGCCCCCGCCCGTCCCCGCCAGAAGGATGCGTCGCCTGTGACAGCCGCAACCGCCCACGCCGAGCCCGCCAGCGCCTTCAAGGGCGCGGACCTCGCCAGCGCCTTTCCGCGGTTGCAGGCGATGGTCGCGGACGACCTGAAGCTGACCGACGCGCTGATCAGGGAGCGGATGGCGAGCAGGCACGCGCCGCTGATCCCGACGCTGGCGGCGCATCTGATCGAGGCGGGCGGCAAGCGCCTGCGCCCGATACTGACCCTCGCCGGGGCGCAGCTTTGCAGCTATCGGGGCGACTCGCATGTGAAGCTGGCGGCGGCGGTTGAGTTCATCCACTCGGCGACGCTGCTGCATGACGACGTTGTGGACGAAAGCGATCTTCGGCGCGGCCGCAAGACCGCGAATTTTCACTGGGGCAACAAGAACTCGATCCTGGTCGGGGACTACGTCTTCGCGCGCTCGTTCCAGCTGATGGTCGAGACGAACTCGATCGAAGCGCTGCGCATCCTCTCCGACGCTTCCGCCGTGATCGCCGAGGGCGAGGTGCTGCAGCTCGCCATGCAGAACGACCTCTCGACCGGCGAGGAGACCTATTTCCAGGTGATCCGAGGCAAGACCGCCGCGCTGTTCTCGGCCGCGGCCGAGGTGGGCGCGGTGATCGCCGGAGAGAGCGCCGAGAAGCAGGCGGCGCTCCGCGACTATGGCGACCGGCTGGGGATCGCCTTCCAGATCGCCGACGACCTTCTCGACTATGGCGGATCCTCGGCGGCGCTGGGCAAGAATGTCGGCGACGACTTCCGCGAGGGCAAGATCACCCTGCCCGTGCTGATCGCCTATGCCCGCGCGACCGGCGAGGACAAGGCGTTCTGGAAGCGGGTGATCGAGAAGCGCGACCAGACGGAGGGCGATCTCGACCGGGCGCTCGCGCTTCTCGCCTCGACCGGCGCGCTGTCCGAAA
>QKHF01000158.1 GCA_003250135.1 Paracoccaceae bacterium
AGCTGAGGGAGGGCCAGCTTTCCGGCACGTAGAGGCCGCCATCGCGGGCAAGCCCGGTCAGCATCGTCTCCTCGAAATCCAGAACCGGGGCCGCGCCCCGCGTGCTGACATATCTCACTGGCTCGGTCTCCCCTCGATCAGGCCGCGACAGGCTATAGACCGCATGGCGCGCCGTCGCAATCAGCCCCGCGCCCGACGCCGCGCGCGGCGCACCAGCACCACCGCGAAGCCCGCCCAGATCGCCGCCATCGAGAACCAGGTGACGGCGTATTGCAGGTGGTCGTTGGGCAGGTCCACGGTCACCGGCAGCGGGATCGGGAAATCGGCGCCTTCGGGCGCGGTCGAGACATCGGCCACGACCAGCACCGGCTCGGCGCCGAACAGCGGCGCGATGCGCGGAACCTCTCGCGTCAGCCAGACATTGTCCGCGGGCGGGGCGGAGAGATCGTTGAACCCGTCCGCGTCGTCGGGCCAGCGCAGCGCGCCGGTGAAGGTTAGTTCGTCCTCGGGCGCCGGGGTGGAACGCGCCGCCGCGCCACCCTCGTTCTTCTCATCCAGCGGAACGTAGCCGCGCTCGACCAGCAGGACGCGCCCGTCCGTCGTCTCGAAGGGCTGGATGACGCGATAGCCCGCGCCCCAAGGCCGCTTGGTCATCAGGTAAGCGA
The DNA here is from genome assembly GCA_003250135.1 of Paracoccaceae bacterium. Lineage (GTDB taxonomy): Bacteria > Pseudomonadota > Alphaproteobacteria > Rhodobacterales > Rhodobacteraceae > SZUA-547. The sequence goes on from QKHF01000158.1 coordinate 666, forward strand.
CGTCCTGAAACCCGTGCGCGCCGGTCTCGCCGGTGAAATGGCCGGTCAGGCGGATGCGGCGGAATTCGTGCGCCTCGCGCTCGAACGTCCGGGGCAGGGCGATGGGATCGCCAGTCAGGCGAGCGTCCAGTTCGGCGATCAGCGCTTCTTTCCACGCCAGCCGCTGCACCTGCCACGTCCCCAGGCCGCCCAGGATCGCCACGCCGAACAGACCCAGCGCGATGGTGGCGGCGACGCGTCCCTTGCCCGTACTCATGCGACCCCCTTTGAACGGCGAAGCCCGCGCCTCATCGGCGCGGGCCCGAATTCTCGCAAAGCCCTGTAAGGCGTCAGCCGCCCCAGATGTAGACGCCGGCGAACAGGAACAGCCAGACGACGTCGACGAAGTGCCAGTACCAGGCGGCGGCCTCGAACCCGATATGCTTGTCGGGCGTGAACTGGCCGTTCAGCGCGCGACCCAGGCAGACGGCCAGGAAAATGGTGCCGATGATGACATGCGCGCCATGGAAGCCCGTCGCCATGAAGAAGTTGGCGCCATAGATGTTGCCGCTGAAGCCGAAGGCCGCGTGGCTGTATTCGTAGGCCTGCAGAGCGGTGAACATCGCGCCCAGAATGACGGTCAGGATCAGGCCGCGGACCAGCGCCTTGCGGTCGCCTTCCAGCAGCCCGTGATGCGCCCAGGTGACGGTCGCGCCCGAGGTCAGCAGGATCAGCGTGTTGATGAGCGGCAGGTGCCAGGGGTCGAAGGTCTCGATCCCCGCCGGCGGCCATTCACCCTGCATCGGATAGATGGCGTGCTTGAAGAAGCTCCAGAACCAGGCGAGGAAGAACATCACCTCAGAGGCGATGAACATGATGATCCCGTAGCGCAGGCCCAGCTGCACGACCGGCGTGTGATCGCCCGCGCGGCTTTCCCGCACCACGTCGCTCCACCACACGATCATGGTGAAGATCACCAGCGCAAGGCCCAGCAGAAGCGGGACGAGGCTGCCGCCATGGAACGCGGCGACCGCGCCCGACAGCATGATGAACGCGCCCACAGCGCCGGTGAAGGGCCAGAGGCTGGGGTTGATGATGTGGTAGTCGTGGTTCTTTTCGTGGGCCATCCGTCCCTCTCCTCCCGCGCCGTCAGTTCAGCGCGGCGTCACCCTCGTTGGCGCCCGCGACGGCGCCGGCGTCGGCGACCGTATCAGGCAATTCGGTTTCATGCATCGTGTAGCTCAACGTGATCGTCTCGATGAGCGACGCTTCCGGATCCTCGACGATTTCAGGATCGACATAGAAGGTCACCGGCATCTGCACCGTCTCACCCGGCTGCAGCACCTGCTCGGTGAAGCAGAAGCAGTCGATCTTGGTGAAGTACCCGCCCGCCGAGAACGGCGCCACGTTGTAGCTGGCCGAGCCCGCGATCACCCGATCGGTCGGGTTGTGCGCGGTATAGAACGCCAGGCCGGTCTCGCCGATCTTCAGCTCAATCTGGCGCGCGGCCGGGCGGAACTCCCACGGCATGTCGCGATCCCTGGAGGCGTCGAAACGGATCTTGATCGTGCGGTCGAGCACCACGTCCGAGCCGGCGTCGGCCACGTTGGTCGCGCCGCCCCAGCCCGTGACCCGGCAGAACATGTCGTAAAGCGGCACCGCGGCGAAGGACATCGCGCCCATGAACAGCACCACGCCGACGAGCGGCGCGATGGTGCGGATATGGGATTTGCGCGGCTCGCTCATACGGTCACCACGCGATGGCCGACGGGTTGCCGGCATGGCCGCCCAGCTTGACGATGGTCACGGCGAAGATCAGCAGCACAAAGCCCGCCAGCACCGCCAGCAGCGCGTAGTTCCGCGCCTTGCGGCGCTTGTGGAGCTCATGCTCTTCGGGAGAGGTCATCGCAGCCATCCTCAGAACAGAACCAGCCAGGCGGCGTAGTCGCCGAACACGGCGCGCAGGACAGCCTCGATCCCCAGCGCGCTGAACAGCGCGAACAGATAGACGATCGAGACGCCGAACATCTTCTTCTCGGCCCGGTGCCGGTCGGCCGCAGCGGCGACCTCGTCACGGCGCGCGACGCGCCAGGCGGCGGACAGGAAGCTGACGTTGAACCAGATCGCGGCGGCCAGATAGACCGGCCCGCCGATCTGGGTGAAGGCCGGGGCGAACGCGATCAGCACAAGCGCGATGGAGTAGAGCCAGATCTGTGCGCGAGTGGTCTTCTCGCCCGCCGCGACGGGCAGCATCGGCACGCCCGCGTCGCGGTAATCGTCGTTCCGGAACAGCGCCAGGGCCCAGAAATGCGGCGGGGTCCAGAGGAAGATCACCAGGAACATCAGGATCGACTCGACCGAGACGCCCCCGGTGGCGACCGCCCAGCCGATCATCGGCGGGAAGGCCCCCGCGGCGCCGCCGATCACGATGTTCTGCGGCGTCGAACGCTTCAGCCACATCGTGTAGATCACGGCGTAGAAAAAGATGGTGAAGGCCAGCAGCCCCGCAGCCAGGAAATTGGCGAAGACGGCCAGCATCGTCACCGCGAGCACCGAGAGGCCGAGGCCGAAGCCCAGCGCCTCTTCCGGCGAGACGCGGCCCGAGGGCACCGGGCGGTTGCGGGTGCGCGCCATCACCGCATCGATATCCGCGTCCCACCACATGTTGAGCGCGCCCGAGGCGCCTGCGCCGACGGCGATGCAGAGGATCGAGGCGAAGGCGACGACGGGATGCACGCCCGTGGGCGCGGCGGCGAGGCCGATGAGCGCGGTGAACACCACCAGCGACATCACCCGCGGCTTCAGAAGCGCCCAGTAATCGCGCGGGCCGGCGTCGTGGGCCGTTCCCAGCGCGTCCAGCGCGTCCGTCCTTTCAAGCGTCGTCATCGCCCGTCCCGTTCCGCGTCGCGGCTTACTGCGCCGCGGGCTGGGCCGAGGCCAGCTTGGTCGCGTAAGTCGGGGTCACGCCCTGCGCCAGCTGTTGCTCGGTCAGCCAGTCCTGATACTCGTCCTCCGAGACGACCAGCAGGGTGATCGGCATGTAGGCGTGCAGCGTGCCGCAGAGCTCCGAGCACTGGCCGAAATAGACGCCCTCTTTCTGGGCGTTGAACCAGGTCTCGTTCAGGCGGCCCGGCACCGC
>QKHF01000198.1 GCA_003250135.1 Paracoccaceae bacterium
TTTCTCCCGCGGGCGAAGGATTTCCTGCGAGAGGAGGCGCCGTTTCTTGCCGGCGCATTTACGTTCGCCGTCTTCCAGTTCGGGGGCGACGCCTGGCTCGAGGGCCTGACGAGCCCGCATCTGGCCGCCTTTCTGTTCATCTGGCTTTTTTCGGCCGCGCTGTGGTGCGCGTTTGGCGTCGTCCACCACGCCGACGCGCTGGCGAAGCTTTTGGGCGAACCTTTCGGCCGCTGATCCTGACGCTCGCCGTCGTCGGGATCGAAGTGTCGCTAATCGCCTCGGTCATGCTGTCGGGTGAAGCGGCCCCGACGCTGGCGCGTGACACGATGATGGCGGTGCTGATGATCGTGTTGAACGGGCTGGTCGGCACCGCGCTCCTGATCGGCGGCTGGCGGCATCGTGAGCAGGACTACAATCTTCAGGGCGCGCGCGCGTTCCTGAGCGTCCTGATGCCGCTGGCCGTCTTCGCGCTGATGCTCCCCGCCCTGACCGAGTCGACCTCCAGCCCGACCTATGCGCCGCCTCAGGCGTCCTTCGTCGCGGTGACGACCGTCATGCTCTACGGCGTGTTCCTCGGCATCCAGACCGTGCGTCACCAGGCTTTCTTTCAGCAACCCGAGACCGACGGCCAGCCCAAGCGGCGGTTTTTGCCGCGCAGGCCGCGTGCGCCTGCAGGGCTGCGCCCGCTGCCCTATCACGCGGTCATGCTGATCGCGACGCTGCTGCCCATCGTGCTGATGTCCCAGCGGATCGCGCTGCTGGTGGATTTCGGCATCGTAAGTCTGGGTGCGCCCGTGGCGTTGGGCGGCGTGCTGATCGCGCTGCTGGTCCTGACTCCGGAAAGCATGGCGGCCATTCGCGCGGCGCAGGCCAACCAGTTGCAGCGCTCGGTCAACCTGCTGCTGGGTTCGGCGCTGGCCACCATCGGGTTGACCGTTCCGGCGGTCCTGATCATCAGTCTGGTGATCGAGCGCCCGCTGACCCTGGGCCTTGATCCCGCGCCAATGGCGTTGCTGGCGCTGACGCTGGTGATTGGCCCGATGACCTTCGGCGGCCCGCGCACCAACATACTGCAAGGCGCGGTGCACGTGGTTCTGTTCCTCGCCTATCTGATGCTGATTTTCAGCCCGTAAGGCGATCCCCGCGCCGCGAATCACGCGCGGCCGTCCGGGCGGCTTGCCCAATTCATTAAAATTGCTAGCAGATACCGCCGCGGCGGCGCGCGCCGGCGCTTCACCTGAAATCCTGTAGGTATCTGATATTCAGGAATATTTTGACCTGCGGGAAAAATTTGGTCCGACCGAAGATTAACGCTACCTTAACAGGACGCAGTGCACTATAACTCTTCTTAAGGTTGCATCATCTTGGGGGAGGACACCATGCTCGATCTGCCCGTCATCGCGACAAGCCTCGCCGAGCCGTCGCTCTTTCGGTCTACGAAGCGCCGGACGTCGATTCGCCCTGCCGCGCCTGTGGAAACGCTGATCGCCGCAGGGGTTCGCGTGCCGCTAGACCGGCGCATCGTCACCCCGCCGATCGAGACCGCGTTGCGCAGCGGCGGCTATGAATCCGACGAGACGCGCTCGCTGCCGGACGTGGTCCGCGCGGGCGACCGGGTGCTGGAGCTGGGCGCCGGGATGGGTTTCGTCTCCACCATCCTCGCAAAGCGCACCAAGGCGGCGAAGATCGTGGCGATGGAGGCCAACCCGCAACTGATCCCCTTCATCCGTCGCGTGCACGAGATGAATGGCGTCGACCGGGTCGAGATATTGAACGGCGTCGCCAGCGTCGATCCCGCCCCGAAGCGCGGCGCGAAGGCGACATTCTACGCCCGCCCGGATTTCTGGATGTCATCCCTGTCGCCCGAGCCCTACGCCTATGACCGCACGTATGACGTGCCGGTGGTGTCGCTGGACGCCCTCTTGCGTCGCAACGAGATCAACATGATCGTCTGCGACATCGAAGGCGGCGAGGTGGCGCTGCTGCCCGAAGCGGACCTTTCCGGCGTCGACCGGGTCTATGTCGAGGTGCATGACCATCTGACCGGCCTCTCGGGCGTCAAGGCGCTGTTCGATGCGCTGAGCGACAAGGGCTTCGCCTATGACCTGCGCCATTCCTGCGGGTCCGTGGTGCTGTTCACCAAGCTCGGCTCGGTGCCCGACAAGCGCCCCTACGCGGGCTGAGGTCGCGCCTACTCCTCGTCGGGCGGCCAGTCGACACTGCGCATTTCGTCGAGGCGCGAGGCGGTGCGGGCGAATTCGAATGCGCCCGCCCCTTCGACGTAAAGATCATCCGGCGCCGCCTCGGCCGAGCAGATGAACTTCGTCCGCGCCTCGTACAGCGAGTCGATCAGCGTGACGAAGCGCTTCGCCTCATTGTTCTTGGCGCGGGAAAGCTGCGGAATGCCGTCGAGGAACACGGTGTCGTACCGGTCCGCCAGCGCGAGGTAGTCGGCGGGCCCGAGCGGCCGCTCGCATAGCTCGGCGAAGGTCGCCCGCGCGGCGGTCTCTGTCGCGGCCTCCACCCGAACCTCGCGTCCGTTGACAATCAGGGTGGCCGGTTTCGGCTTGCCCCCCGCAACCTCCAGATCCCAGGCCGCGTTCATCTCCGCCGCGCTGTCGGCGTTCAGTGGGCTGAAATAGCGCTTCGCCTGAGCGTCCCGCCCGCGGCGGTAATCGGCGACCGCCTGCAGCTCCAGCACGTCCAGCCGCTGCTTCAGCATCTCAATGAACGGCACGAACAGATTGCGGTTAAGCCCGTCCTTGTAGAGATCGTCGGGCACCCGGTTCGAGGTCGCCACGATCACCACGCCATGCTCGAACAGCCCCTCGAACAGCCGACCCAGGATCATCGCGTCGGTGATGTCGGTGACCTGCACCTCGTCGAAGCAGAGCAGCGCCGCCTGCGAGGCGATCTTCGCTACGACCGGCGGGATCGGATCGGAGGCGCCGCTGGCGCGCGCCTCTTTGATGCCGCGATGGACCTCCTGCATGAAGGCGTGGAAATGCACCCGGCGTTTGCGCTCCAGCGGCGCGCATTCGAAGAACAGGTCCATCAGCATGGATTTGCCGCGCCCGACGCCGCCATACATGTAAAGGCCCGGGATCGGCGATTCGACCACGCGCTCCCGCCCCCAGCCGAACAGCGCCCGCTTCACCTTTTGCGGCTTCTGCGGGTCATAGCCGACCAGATGCATGTGCAGCAGCTGCAGTTTCTCCACCGCCATGCGCTGCGCCGGATCGGCGTGAATCTCGCCCGCGTCGATCAGGGCGCGGTAGCGCGGCATCGGGCCGTTGAAGGCGGTCTGCGTCATGGGCGTTTGCTCGCGGCTGCGGGCGGGGCTGGGCTCGGCCACAGATAAGCAGCGCTGATGCGAGACGTAAACAGGTTTGGTTTGACGCAGCCGCGATCAAAGACGACCTATAGCGGCGACAGGAGATCACCGGATGGCCCACGCTGCGACCCAAACCAGATCCACCCTCGCCCCGATCCTGATCGCGGGTTCCGCGATCATGCTGATCTCTTTCGGCGTCCGCTCCTCCTATGGCGTCTTCCAGATTCCCATCGCGCTGGAATTCGACTGGCCGCGCGCCGAGTTCTCCATGGCGATCGCGATCCAGAATCTCGCCTGGGGCGTCAGCCAGCCCCTGTTCGCCGCGATCGGAGAAAAATTCGGCGACCGCCGCGCCCTGTTCCTCGGGGCTGTGGTCTACGCCGCCGGGCTGTTGCTGTCCTCGATGGCGTCGGAGCCCTGGGGCCAGCACCTGACCAGCGGCGT
>QKHF01000108.1 GCA_003250135.1 Paracoccaceae bacterium
TCCGCGATCGCCTCGCGCTCGGACTTCGCCACCCCCCTCAACTCCAGCCCGAAGGCGACGTTGCGGATCACGCTGGCCCAGGGCAACAGCGCGAAGCTCTGGAACACGAAGGCGCGGTCCGGTCCGGGACCCGTCACCGGCTTGCCGTTCACGATCACCTCGCCGGAACTTGGCTTCAGCAGCCCGGCGATGATCTTCAGAAGCGTGGTCTTGCCGCAGCCGGACGGTCCCAGAAGCGAGGTGAGTTGCCCGCGCGGGAACTCCAGCGTCAGGTTCTTCAGCGCCTCGACCGGCCCGTAATTCTTCGAGACGTTGCGCACCGTGACGGCGAAGTCGGGCGCGGAGGCGCCGACCGCATGAAGGTCGGGTTTAGTCTGAGGCATAGCCACGATTGTTCCCTTCAAACAGGCGCTGTTCGACCTTCTCGACGAGGTTCAGGAACAGGACCGCCAGCAGGATGATCGAGAAGATGGCCGCGTACATGCTGGGATAGTCCGCGATCGACCGGCTGTAGGTGATGATGTCGCCGACGCCGGTGGGGGTGATCTTCAGCTCGGCGAGGATCGCGCCGATGAACCCGGCCGAGATGCCGAGCCGCAGCCCGGAGAAGATGATCGGCGAGGCCGCCGGCAAGATGATTTTCAGGATGATGTCCCGCCTCGTGCCGAGGAAGGCGCGCCCCATCTCCTTGATCGAGCTGGGCGTGTTGCGCACGCCCCCCGCCGTGTTCAGCACGATCACCGGCATCGCCATGATGCAGACCACGAAGACCTTGGAGGTCAGCCCGATCCCGTATGCCATCACCAGAAGCGGGATCAGCGCCGCCAACGGGGCGGCCTGCGCCACGATGAAGATTGGCGAGACCAGCCATTCGAACCGCTCGCTGAGGCCGATCCAGACGCCGAGGCCGACGCCAAGGACGGCCGAGATCGCGACGCCCACGACCAGCGGCCGAAGCGTCTCGCCATAGGCGACGAACAGCGAGCCGTCCGCGATCATCGCGACAAGCGCCGCCATCGACTCCAGAAAGGTCGGAAAGGCGTAGCTGACGGGAATTCGTCCCGCGATCTCCCACGCGCCGAAGACGATCAGCGAGGACAGAATCTTGAGGGCCAATGATCGGTTCAGCATCGTCGCAGTCCGATTGCAGCGCGGGCCCGTCCGTCAAATTCTGGACGGACGGGCCGAGGCGCTTATTTCATCGCGGCGTCGAGCGGCGCGAGATACCAGAAGTCCTCGATATTCAGGCTCGCCGGATCGCCTTCCAGCTGTCCGGCGCCCGAATACCACTCCATGTCCGCCATCGCCGCCTTGCGGCCGCCGCCATCGCGGTCGTAGAGCCCGCCTTCGACCGCGTCCTTGTAGAACCCGTCCAGGCTGTCCAGAATCTCCTTGGGCAGCTGGCCGATCGGGCCGTCCGGATTGGTCTCTCGGCTGATGACGGTGGGATCGTCATTCATGTCCCGCCAGACGCTGAGCAGGGCGGAGACGAAGATGTCCACTTCCTTCTCATGCGCCTTGATCCAGTCGAGATTGGCGAACAGCGCCTCGTCGCTGGCCTCGACGTCGAACATCGGCAGCACGTTGAACTGGTCGCCATGCGCGCGCATGATCTTGTTCTTGTTCGAAAGGTCGATGATCGTGGCGTCCGCCTGCCCCGCCAGCAGCGCCGCCACGCGATTGGCCGAACCCGGAACGTAAGAACGCTCGCCGAATTTGATGCCTTCCTTGGCTTCGATCACGTTGGCGATCGAATCCGTGCCGCCGCCGCGCGAGTGGAGCAGGATCGGCTCTCCGTCCAGGTCCTTGAGCGTGCTGTATTTCTTCGTCGTCACCGGGAAGAATTTCAGCTTCGAGACCTGAAACACGATCCGGATCGGGGCCTTCGATTTCTGCATCGCCGCGTAGGGCGTGCCGAAGCCGATATCCATCTGGCCGCTCAGCACGGCCTGGATCGCCAGCTCCTCATCCGAGAAGGCGGTCCATTCATAATCTAGACCATTGGCTTTCGCCCGGTCGAGCGCGACGAAGAAGGCCGCGAGTTCATCCGACGGCGTTTCGGCCAGGGCGATCTTGATGGTCTCCGCCTTGGCGGCCGAGGCCATGACGATCGGAATCGCCGCCGCCACGGCCAATAGGGTTTTCAACAGCTGTCTCATCACTCTCCTCCCTGAGATCGTGTGTTGTCTGTTCATTGGAGCGCGGCCGGGCTTTTCGCCTCATTCCCGCGCTTCGGCTCACGCCTCCTCAAACAATCGGGCCGAGACCGAGCCCAGATGGGCGCGCATCGCGTCATAGGCTTCCGCTGGATCGCGGGCCTCGATGGCGGCGACGATCCTCTCATGTTCGGCGAAACTCTTGTGGTCCTCGGACGGCCGGTCGGAGCCGCGCACGACATTGCTCACCGCCACGGCGCGCCGGACAAGATTGAGCTGGACGAAGAGCGTCAGCAGCAGCGGGTTGTCCGTCGCCTCCGCCACAGCGCAATGGAACAGCCCGTCGTGATGCTCGTACTCCGCCCAACTCGCCGCTTTACGCGCCCGGTCCTTGGTCTCCTTGAGGTTCTGGATCGCGCCGTTCGAGGCGTTGATGGCCGCCTCACGCGCAATCGCCGCCTCGATGCAGACGCGCGCGCGCATCATCTTGACCGGGCTCAGCTCCCGGCACAGCTCCTGCAGGTCGCCGCCGACGCCGTCCGGCTCCTGGCTGGCCAGGAACGTGCCCTTGCCGACATGCCTCCAGATCAGCCCGTCGCGTTCGAACGTGTCGAGCGCCTTGCGCAAATTCGTGCGGCTCAGGCCCAGGCGCTCCATCAACTCGCGCTCGGGCGGCAGCCGGTCGCCGGGCGCGTAGTCGCCCTCGGCGATGAACGCGCTGAGCGCCTCCGCAGCGGCGTCGTGCTCGGCGAGTTTCAAGCGGGTCAGCACGCAGAATCCTTAAAATGGTTGACCAATTGCCCGTATTGTGCGGGGATTATGTCAGATCAATCCCATATTACAACCGATTGTTCCATTGTTGTCGTATTGATCTGGATTGATCCAGCAATCGCTACGGGTTATGAGCCATTGAAGCCGGGCCATACGGGGAGGACAGAATGCCAAGCTACGCAATTGAAACGCCGCCGGTCGTCGCCATTCCGGTGGCGGGCCAGGATGTCCTTTTCCCGGTGCGGCGCGTCTACTGCATCGGGCGCAATTACGCCGCCCACGCGATCGAGATGGGGCATGACCCGAACCGCGAGGACCCGTTTTTCTTTCAGAAGAACCCGGACAATCTCGATCCCTCCGGCGAGTTCCCCTACCCGCCGAAAAGCGAGGACGTCCATCACGAGGCGGAAATGGCGGTCGCCCTGAAATCGGGCGGCGCGAATATTCCGCTCGATCAGGCGCTCGATCATGTCTTCGGCTATGCTCTGGCGCTGGACATGACCCGGCGCGACCTGCAGGGCGTGGCGAAGAAAATGGGGCGGCCGTGGGAGATCGGAAAGGCGTTTGAGCGGTCCGTTCCGATCGGGCCGCTGCACAGGGTCGACGAGGTCGGTCACCTCGACCAGGGCCGCGTGGAGCTGAAGATCAACGGAGACATCCGCCAGGAAGGCGACCTCAACCAGATGATCTGGAAGGTGCCGGAGATGATCTCCTATCTCTCCGAATATTTCACCTTGGCGCCGGGCGACATCATTCTCTCCGGCACGCCGTCAGGGGTCGGGCCGGTGCGGAAGGGCGACGAAATCGAACTCTCGATCGAGGGGTGCGCGTGATCTGACGCGCTTTCGCTGGTTCTGTGACTTTCGGGCAACCGTTGTCGCTACTCCAACTCGCCCTCCTCTTTCAGCATGTTAATGCTGCTCTCCGCGAGGCGGAGGTGAGTGTCGGCCATCTTGATCTGGGACGCCGCCGCCTTGAACTCTCTCTTATTGCTGGCGAAATCCATTGCGACCAGATAGGGCGGCTTGGCGTTCTCCAGGTGAATCTTGACCAACTGATGCTTCGCCAACGCGTCAGCCAGCGCGCCGTTGTAGCGAGGCAGGAAACTGGCGAGGATAGCGTTGTAGTCCTTCTCCCACTGAAGTTCTTCCTGATATTTCTCCCAGAAGGGACCGATATCCTGTTCGCATTTCAGGGCGTCTTTCACCGCGTCGAACCAGTTCTCATCCGACGCCTTCTTGGCGGCTCCATCGGCCGCGTCGCGGATCGCCTCGGCGCCTTTCATGCCCCAGTTCTGAAGCTCCTTGGCCCGGGCCTTCACCAGGTCGAGCGATGACTTCGCGCCGTCCCAACTGGCCTTTTCGGCGGCCAGCTTTGCGGAGTCGGCCGCAAATTGCGTGACCGCGCCGGACATCGCCTTCACCTGGCTCTTCACCTCGTCGAAACTGCATTGCTCGAAGTGCGAATCCGCCTGGCTCACGCCATCGGCGACAGATTTGGCGGTCTCCGCGAGAGTCTTGAACGCGGCGTCGCCAGCATCGGATGCTTTCTTCTTCAAGTCCGATAGCATGGTCTGCGCCTCGCTTCGCTTCTGCTTCTCCTTCTCAACCAGCCCCTCGATCCTGCTGAGTTCGGCCGTCCAGTGCAGCAGTTCGTCCAGCGCCTCGTCGAAATTGTCCTTGTCGGGTCCCAGCTTCTGCTCGCATAGCTTTTCAGTCGGCGCGAGCACGAAGACCACGCCCGGCCACGGGCCGCCGATGGCTTTGGCGTCAGCCTCGGCCTGTTTAAAGCGCCGAGCGAAATCGACCATCATCGGCTCGTAAACGCCCTTGGGGCCCATCTGCTTGCCGGCTTCTCTCGCAATCTCTGCTTCCAGCTTGACCAGATCGGGAAGATACGACTCGAGCGCCTCCAGCGCTCCGGTGAAATCCTTCTTCTCCACGCGCATGTCCATCTGAATGCCGTAGGAGCCCACCGCCGACTGCAGTCCCTTGATCAAACCATTGGTGAATTCCGGCTTGTCGGCCTTCGCCAACCGGGAGTCGTAGTCCCTTCGCTTCGTTTCGTATTCCGCCTTGGCCCGTTTCTGCTCGTCCACTTTCTCCTTTAGCGGCGCGATATCTGACTTGCACTTTTCGAGCTTCTTTTCCGCATCCGGCCACGACTCCTTTTCCGCATCGCCGAGCGCGGCGTCCAGCATCGAACGGATGGAGTCGACGGTCTCGACCCCCCACTCCTGAATTTCCCGCATCTGCGCCTCGGCGTCATCACACTCGGACTTGCGCGCCTCCCAGCGTTTCTTCTCCTCGGTTAACTTTGCGGCCTCCTTAATCAGGGCGTCCGCCTTGTCCGTGGCTCCCTTCGCAGCGCCGGCGACCTTGTCAATCTCAAGCGCGTCCCAGAATGACTGTACGCCCGCCGCGTGATCCGCCACTTCCGCGGCTTTGTCCGCCAGAGATTTGAAACCGGTGTCGAGCGCGCCGGTCATCTTTTCTTTAAGCGCGCTCAGGCGCTCCTCTGCGCTGGCGTAT
>QKHF01000202.1 GCA_003250135.1 Paracoccaceae bacterium
ACTGGTGATCGCGCGGCCGCGCCGGGCCGAAGATGTGCTCTGGACGGCGGAGGAGGCCTTGCGCTCCGGCGCTTGCCCGCTGGTGGTCGCCGAACTCGACGAGGCGCCGGGGCTGACGCCGATGCGGCGGCTGAACCTTTCGGCCGAGGCGGGCGCGGAGCGGATGAAGGGCGCGCCCCTGATGCTGCTCCTGTTCGCGCGGGGCGCGGGCTCGGGCGCGGCCGAGACGCGCTGGCGGGTCAGCCCGGCGCCCGGCTGGGCGCTGGAGGGCGTGGGGCTGAGAAGCGCGGGGGGGCCGCCCCGCTGGCGGCTGGAGCGGGTGAAGGACAAGGCCGGCCGCCCCGCGGCGTGGGAGGCGGCCCTGCCCTCTCACAACCAATGGCGCGCCGCACCCGTTTCGCTGGCGGCCTGAGCGCCGGGGCGTCTACTTGATCGATGTTTTCAGCGCCGGCCCATGCCCGCCTGAATCCAGATCCTTGTTCGCCTTGTCCAGCCGCTCCTGCAGCGATTTCAGCTTCTGCCGCTTCGTCTGCAAATCTTCTCCGGCCTTTTTCTTCGCCTCTTCCTTGTCCACATCCTTGCCGACGCCGGTGAGCGCCTGCATGTCCGCGGCGAAGGCCTTGGCCGCCTTTTCCGTCACGTTCACATGCTCGTTCTCGTGGTCCATGAGCAGCTTCATGAACCGCTTCCATTCCGCCTTGGCCTTGGCGCTCAGCTTCTTGTCCGAAGCCAGGTTCGGGTGCTGGATAGTACCCGTCATGGTCAGTTCGGCGGCCTTGAACCAGATCGTGACGGTGAATTCTCCGCTGGCCTTGTCCTGCTCGACCTTGCCGTCATAGGTGGCCTTCTCGGGCGGTTTGACCGGACATTCGGTATAGCCGGCGACTTTCTTGCCGCTGCGCTTATCCTTCGGGCCCTTCTTCAGGATGTCGTCCCAGATCTCCTGCAGGTCGTCCCAGATCTCCTGCAGGGTGTCGCCTTTCACCGTGTAAGGCTTTTTTCCAATCTGACCCTTCTTGACCGTGACTTTGCCGGGCATCGCATCCTCCCATCGTCGAATGGGAGAATTCTATCACACTTGGCGGGACCACGATGAGGCGACGACGCCCGCATCACCGCCCCGGCAATTTCCCGGTGATCACGTAAGATAGGATGTCGACCACCTGCTCGGGGGTCTCGCAGACGGCGAGCGCGGCGGCGTCGACCTCTTTCAGCGGATGGCGATGCTCGGGCGCATGGTTGACGATCAGCGGCTTGCCCAGGGCGGCGGCGTAGCCGGCGTCGAAGGCGGCCTGCTTGTACTTCTCGCCGAAGCGCACCACGACCACGTCGGCCTTCTCGATCAGCGTGCGGGTGCGGATGGCGTTGACCGAGGCGCCCTTGCGATCGTGCCACACCGGGTCGGGCTCGGCGCCCAGAATCTCCACCCCGCAATCGTCCGAAGCGGCGTGATCCGTCACCGGCGCGGTGAAGGCGATCGGCAGGCCCGCGGCCTTCGCGCCCTCGGTGATGCGCTCCCGCCAGTCGGTATGAATCTCTCCGGATAGGTAGACGGTCCATTCGGTCATCGGCTTTCCTCTCTCACAACTCTGTGATCGCCATTTAGGCGAAGCGCCAATTCGGGCGCTACCCGTTTGGTCGGTGCGCTTTACATCCTCCGGGATAGCAAAGCGCCATGGGAGGAGACTATGCACGACCTGAAGATCTCGCGCCGCGCGGCACTGACCGGGCTGGCGGCGGCCGCTGCGACGCCCGCATTCGCCAAGGCGCCGCAGTTCGGCGTCCAGCGCCCCGGCTTCTATCGCTACCGGCTGGGCGGGTTCGAGGTGACGGCGATCCTTGACGGATTCGTCCAATTCGGCGACCTGCCCAAGACCTTCGGCGTCGACCAGGCCCCCGAGGACGTCGCTGCGCTTGCGACGGCGAATTTCCTGCCCTCAGACAAATCCGAGAACCAGTACACCCCCATCGTGCTGAACACAGGGTCGGAGGTGATCCTGTTCGACACCGGCAACGGCGAGGGCGGGGGGCCGCAAC
>QKHF01000154.1 GCA_003250135.1 Paracoccaceae bacterium
ACCCGGATGATCCGCGCCCAAGGCGGCAGCGACAGGGCGTTCAGCGCCGTGAGCGTCTCGTCGTCATCCGCCTCCAGTGCGAAGATCACCTCCAGCCGATCGGACGGATAATCGAGCCGCATCAGCGCCTCGATCAGCGTCGGCATGCTGGCGGCCTCGCGATAGAGCGCGATCAGCACGCTGATCCTGGGCAAGGCCGCGACCCGCTCATGCGGCTTGGGCGCCTGATCCTCATACGGGCGGGCGGCGATCAGGGCGCCGGTCAGGCCGGTCACCCGCAGCAAGGCCGAGGCGCCGGCCAGCGCGACGATGATCCACCCGGCGACCGACAAGGCGGCGGAGGGAGCAAAGAGGCTCGCCGCGCCCGCGCCGATCAACGCGGTCCACAGGCAGAGCGTCTGCCAGCCCGCCAGCCCGGCGCGCGCGCTCAGCCGTTCCGGCGCCTCGTGCGCGGCGTCGAGCGCGAATTGGCGGGGGAACCGGCGCAGCAGCGCCTCCTCGAAGGCAGGACGCGGCGTCAGCGCCCTGAGCGCGCCCGGCGACGCCCCCATCAGCGCCAGCGCATGATGCGCGGTCGAGGGATCGGTGATCAGCCAGACGGTGTGGCCGCCGATGCGCCGCCAAGGGGCGACGCCCAGCGTCAGGTACCGGTCCAGATCGTTGGCGCGCCCAAGATCCCCTTCGATCGGCTCCGCCCTCGGGTCGGCCAGCGGGATGCGGGCCTGTTCAGCCAGCGCGGCGGCGACCTCCTCCGGCGCGACCAGCCCGTGGGCGGTCAGGACCTCGCCCAGACGGCCGCCGCTGCGCCGCTGCAACCTGAGCGCCCGCCCCAGCGCCGGGCGGCTGAGCGCGCCTCGGGCCAGCAACACACGCCCCAGCCGCGGCGCCCGGCGCGGCGGCGGCAGGCGGACGACCTCTGACGAGGGCGAGGCGGCCGTTTCTACGGCGCACGCGCTGGCCGCGCGTTTGGCGGCGGCGGCCTCGTTGATATGGCGGAACCGCATGCCGCCCTCCGACTCCCATTGCAACCTTTGCGCGAGTATTACGTCGCGAATCGGCTGAATGGGTTAACGAAGAGGCAACACTTACCGGGCGGATCAGCCCATGGCGGCGACGAAGCGCTCGAACAGGTAGAAGGTGTCCTGCGGTCCGGGGCTCGCCTCGGGGTGCTGCTGGACCGAGAACACCGGCCGGTCCTTCATGCGGATGCCGCAGTTGGAGCCGTCGAACAGCGAGACATGGGTCTCCATCACGCCCTCGGGCAGGGTCTGCGAATCGACCGCGAAGCCGTGGTTCATCGAGGTGATCTCGACCTTGCCGGTCTCCAGATCCTTCACCGGATGATTCGCGCCGTGATGGCCGTGGTTCATCTTTACCGTCTTGGCGCCCAGTGCGAGGGCCAGCATCTGGTGGCCCAAGCAGATGCCGAAGATCGGGATGTCGGTCTGGTCCAGAATCTGACGGATCATCGGCGCGGCGTAGACGCCGGTCGCGGCCGGGTCGCCGGGGCCGTTGGACAGGAACAGGCCCTCCGGCTCATGCGCCAGAATCTCCTCGGCCGTGGTCGTCGCAGGCATGACGGTGACGTCGCAGCCCGCCTCGGCCAGACAGCGCAGGATGTTGCGCTTGGCGCCGTAGTCGATCGCCACCACCCGTTTGCCCGGCGTCGCGCGCGGCTTGTAGCCATCCGGCCAGGCCCAGCGCATCTCGTCCCAGCGATAGGTCTGGGCGCAGGTGACGGTCTTGGCGAGGTCCGCGCCCTCCAGCCCTTCGAAAGCGGCCGCCTTTGCGACGAGATCCGGGATATCGAATTTCCCGTCCGGCGCATGCGAAATAGCGACATGCGGCATGCCCTTGGTGCGGATCAGCCGGGTCAGCCGGCGGGTGTCGACCCCGCCGATGGCGATCCGTCCGCGCGACGCCAGCCAGTCTCCCAGCCGCTCGGCCGAGCGCCAGTTCGAGGGCTCGGTCGGCGACCAGCGCGCGACCATGCCCAGCGCGACGGGCTCGGCCGCCTCGTCATCTTGCGGGTTGGCGCCGACATTGCCGATATGGGGAAAGGTGAAGGTCACGATCTGCCCGGCGTAGGACGGATCGGTCATGATCTCCTGATAGCCGGTCATCGCCGTGTTGAAGCACAGCTCGGCCACCGCGACGCCCGTGGCGCCGAAGCCCGTGCCGTAGAACACCGTTCCATCGGCCAGCGCGATGCAGGCGGTCGCCCCCGGGGGCGGCGGCGGCGAGGCGAAACCCGACGGGACCATGGCCTGCTGCTGCTGGGCCTGCGGCGTGGGCGCGTCGGCGCGGGCTTCTGCTGACATGGCTGGTCTTCTCCGACTCGGAATGGGGCGCGCGCCAAGGGGCAATGCGCCCCCGGGCCGAGGCTGGCGGCAAGCTAATGATCGCGGCGCGCGGGGTCAAGAATGCTCGCGCAATGATATTATTCTGTTTGTTTTCAATGACTTATGCGTATATCTTAGGTATTGCCCAGCCAAGGAGGCGGCGGTATGGTGCGCGCCTTGGCCCAGATCGGGGCCAGTTGAAACGGAGAGCGCGGAATGCGCGACCAGATCAACGCCGCGCTCAAGGACGCCATGAAGTCCCAGGACGCGACGAGAACAGCCACCCTTCGCCTGATGCTCGCCGCGATGAAAGAGCGCGAGATCGCGCTCAGGGACACCGACGGCGATGCGGAGCTGGACGACGCCGCCTGCATGCAGATCCTCACCAAGATGATCAAGCAGCGCGAGGAATCGGCCCGCATCTATGAAGAAGGCGGGCGGTTGGAGCTGGCCGAGCGCGAGCGCGCGGAGATCGAGGTGATCCGCGACTTCCTGCCGAAGCCGCTGTCGGCCGAGGAGACCGAGGACGCGGTGAAAGAGGTGATCGCCGAACTGAAGGCGACCTCGATCAAGGATATGGGCAAGGTCATGGGCGCTCTCAAGGAACGCCATACCGGCCGGATGGACTTCTCCAAGGTCGGCGCGATGGTCAAATCCGAGCTGGCCTGAAAGCGCCACGATCCCGCCGCTCCCTTGCCCGCCCCGGCCTGATCCGCTAGGAAGCGCGCGACTTTACGGGCCGCCCGCCGGGGGCCCGATCCCGGGGACAGGCATGGCCAAGAACAAGGCTGGGAAGATCAGGCGGCCGCGCGCCGAGACGCCCAAGGGCTTTCGCGACTATTTCGGCGCGGAGGTGCTACGGCGCGAGGCGATGCTGCGAGCGATCTGCGAGGTCTACCGGCGCTACGGGTTCGACCCGCTGGAAAGCTCCGCCATCGAGACGCTGGATGCGCTGGGCAAGTACCTGCCGGATATCGACCGGCCGCATGCGGGCGTCTTCGCCTTTCAGGACGAGGACGAAAGCTGGCTGGCGATGCGCTATGACCTGACGGCGCCCTTGGCCCGCGTCTACGCCCAGCACCGGCTGTCGCTGCCGACCCCCTATCGCCGCTATGCGGTGGGGCCGGTCTGGCGCAACGAGAAGCCCGGGCCGGGCCGATTCCGCCAGTTCTACCAGTGCGACGCCGATACGGTGGGCAGCGCCAATCCGGCCGCGGATGCGGAGATATGCGCCATGCTGGCCGACGCGCTGGAGGCGGCGGGCATTCCCCGCGGCGACTATCTGGTGCGGATCAACAACCGCAAGATCCTGAATGGCGTGCTGGAGGCGGCGGGCATCTATGACCCCGCGAACCCGGAGGC
>QKHF01000123.1 GCA_003250135.1 Paracoccaceae bacterium
TTGCCCGGATCGACCGGCATGCCGAACCGCTCGACGCGACCGCCCGCCCGGGTGATCGCCGCGGGGCAGACATCGTGCCTGTCCGAGGTCGCAGACGCGGTCAACACCAGCACGAGATCGGCCTTGCCCGCGGCGTCCGCCACCGCGCCAGCCAACGCCTCCGTCCGATGCGGAACGATTGCCGTCGCCGCCAACTCGACGCCCAGCGCCACTAGCCGCCCGCGCATCGCCTCGGCGCCCTTCTCCGCGACCGAGGGCTTCATACCGGGCGTGACCGTCAGGACCAGCGCGGCGTTGCGCAGCGCGACGCCAGCCACGCGCAAGGCCGCCCCATTGCCCAGCACAGCGACCGCCTCAGCCACCGCCGCCTCGGGCGCGGCGTAGGGAATGATCTTTACGGTCGCCGCCATCTGGCGCGCCCGGACCCGCGCGTAATCCGGCAGCGTGGCGACCGTGATCGCCTCGTCCACTGTATTGACCGCGGTGATCGCCGCCGCATCGACCCTGAGCACGCCGGGGCGCGCGGCGAACAGGTTCACCCGCCCGGTCGCGGCGGCGGAGAGGGTCAGCCCAAGCGCATCCGCCTCGGGCGCCAGCGCGGCGGCGATGCGGGCTGCGGCCGTATCCTCGGGCGCATCGCCCGCCTCCAGCCGCGCGACCGTCACCTCCGCCAACCCTTCGACCTTGAGCCGCGCGACATCCTCGGCCGTCAGAACGCGGCCCTTCTTCAGCGCGCCGTCCGTCAGCCGCAGGGAATGGGCGAGGATCGCGCCTGTCGCCTGATCCACCGGGACCGACCCGAATTTCATGCAATCCCGCCCGGCCGCGTCTCGGGCCGCCGCAGCCGCTCGGTGATCTCGGCGAGGATCGCCACCGCGATCTCGGCCGGGGACTGCGCGCCGATATCCAATCCCACTGGCGCATGAATGCGAGCGATCTGCGCCTCCGTGAACCCCGCTTCCTCCAACCGCGTCACCCGTTTCGCATGAGTGCGCGGCGAGCCGAGGCAGCCGAGATAGAACACGTCGGAGGCAAGAGCCTGCTTGATCGCCGGGTCGTCCAGCTTCGGATCATGGGTCAACGTCACCACCGCCGTGCGCGTATCCAGCCCCAGCGTGCCCAGCGCCGTGTCGGGCCAGTCGGTGACGATGGTCTCGCCCGGGAACCGCGCTTCGGTCGCAAACGCCTCGCGCGGGTCGACCACCGTGACGTCATAGCCGGTCAGCCGCGCCATCTGCGTCAGCGGCTGGGCGATATGCGCGGCGCCCACCACGATCAGCCGCAGCGGCGGATTGTGCACGCCGACGAACCAGTGCGTGCCCTCGACCTCCTGAAATCCCGACCTGTCGGTGACCAGCGACCGGCGCACCGCGGCGCCCAGCGGCGTGCCCGCCGCCTCATCGATCAGCAACCGGTCCCAGCTTTCGGTGCAGACCACATAGGCGACCGGGCGGCGATGCGCCCGCGCCTCGGCCAATTGCCGGATCAGCGCGACGTCGGGCCCTTTGCCGACGCCAATGGGCTCCACCATGACGCGGATGCGCCCGCCGCAGGCGAGGCCGACTTCGAACGCCTGATCGTCGGAGACGCCGAACTCCAGAATCCGGCAGCGGCCGTCTTCGACCGCCTCCAGCGCCTCGGCGACCACCGCGCCCTCGACGCAGCCGCCCGAGACGGAGCCCATAATCTCCGCATCCGAGGAGATCGCCAGCTGCGCGCCCACCGGCCGCGGGGCCGAGCCCCAGGTCTCGACCACGGTCGCAAGCACGGCGCGCTTGCCAGCGTCGATCCAGCCGAGCGCGGCCTCCGGAATCTGGTCATGTTCGGCGATGGTCATGCGTCCTCCCGCGCGAAACATACGCCTGCGCGTCGCGCCCTCCTAGCCCGCATCGTCCAGCATCCGCATCATCCGCGCCCGCTCGCCCGCGTCGTCCGGGCGGGTCAACGCCTCGGCCAGCGCGGCCAGGCTGTCGAGGTTGTGCGCGGCGCGGAAACTGTCGACATGAGGTAGCAGCGCCCGCACCCCGCGCGCCTTGGGCGCGAACCCGTCCCAGCGGAGGAGCGGGTTCAGCCAGATCACCTTGCGGGCGGCGAGGCCCAGCCGCTCCGCCTCGGCGGCCAGCAAGTCCGGCTCGTCCCGATCCAGCCCGTCGGTGATCAGGAGCACGACCGCCCCCTGCCCCATCACCCGGCGCGACCAGTCGCGATTGAAGCTCCGCAGGCAGGCGCCGATGCGCGTGCCGCCCTCCCAATCCTGCGCCTCCTGCCCGATGGCGGCCAGCGCGGCGTCCGGGTCGCGCGCCGCAAGCTGCCTTGTGACGTTGGTCAGGCGCGTGCCGAAGGTGAAGGCGTGCAGCTTGGACCAGCCCCGCCCCTTGGCGTTCGAGGCCGCGTGCAGGAAGTGCAGCAGCATGCGGCTGTAGCCGGCCATGGAGCCGGAGATGTCGCAAAGCGCCACCAGCGCCGGCCATCTGAGTTTTGGCGCGCGGCGCGGGATTGGCCGCAATGCGCCGCCAGAGCGCATCGAGGCGCGCATCGTCGCCCGCCAGTCAGGGTGACGTCCCCGCGGCGCCGGTCGGGACCGTCGCGAGGCGATGGGTTGAACGGGTAGCGTCATCCGCGCGATGGCCGCCCGTGCGGCGCGGGCCTCGGCGGCGGTCATCTGCTCGAAATCCTTCGCGCGCAACGCCTCCTCGGCCGAGAAGGTGAGCGTGGCGTCGAACTCCAGTTCTTCCCGCGCCTCATCCCGGTCCCGCGGGGCGGCGCCCTCGGCCAGCGCCTCGGCGGCGCGGGTCGCGGCGGCGCTCCGGTCCCGCGCCTCCTCCGGGACCCGGACCATGCCCATGAGCGCGGCCATCATCTTCTCCAGCGCCTGCGGGTCGCGCCAGAACAACTCGAAGGTCTGGCGGAAAAGGTCCCGCTCCTCGGGCCGCGAGACGAAGCTGGCGTGGAGCGTCCAGTAAAAATCCTCGCGCCGCGTGAAACCCGCCGCCTCCACCGCCCGGACCGCATCGACGATCCGGCGCGGCCCGACCGGCATCCCCGCCGCCCGCAGCGCGCGGCCGAAATGGGCGATGTTTTCCGCCAGTCTGCCGTACGGAAGCTCGGCGGCGGTCATCACGCGGCGTCCAGCGCCGCCTTGGCCCGGTCGAGGATGCGCTTCGACTCCGACCCCTGCATCCGCGCGATGTCGTCCTGATACTTGAGCAGCGCCCCCAGCGTGTCGGACACCGTCTGCGGGTCGAGCGCGATGGCGTTGAGCGCAGTCAGGCACTTGGCCCAGTCGATGGTCTCGGCGACGCCCGGCTTCTTGAACAGGTCCTCAGCCCGCAGCGCCTGCACGAAGGCGACCACCTCGCGGCTCAACGTCTCGGACGCCTCCGGCGCGCGGGCGGCGAGGATCGCCAGCTCGCGCTCCAGATCGGGGTAATCGACCCAGTGGTAGAGGCAGCGCCGCTTCAAGGCGTCATGCACTTCGCGCGTACGGTTGGAAGTGACGATGACGATGGGCGGCTCAGGCGCCTTGACGACGCCCAGTTCCGGCACCGTGACCTGAAAGTCGCTGAGCGCCTCCAAGAGGAACGCCTCGAACGGCTCGTCGGCGCGGTCGATCTCGTCGATCAGCAAAACCGGCGCCCCGCCAGGCTGCGGCGACATCGCCTCCAGCAAGGGCCGCCGGATCAGGAACCGTTCGGAGAAGA
>QKHF01000004.1 GCA_003250135.1 Paracoccaceae bacterium
TGGTAATGGCGTTGATCGCGCCGGGCTGGCGGTGTCTGCGCGGGCAAATCTTGTGTGTCGCCCTGTTCGGAGTGTCCCTTGTTCTCGGAACTCTTCTGATCTTCTCACTGAACTGGACCGCTTACGGCGTCTTCGGCGTCAGAATCGATGAGTGGCGCGGCGCCACACCGACCCACGACTTCGCCGACGCCTTGGATATGCTGGCTGCCTATGTCGATCTCCTGCGCGACAATCTGGAGTCGATGATGCATTTGCCGCTCCCGATCGTGGCTGCGGGCGCGGGCGCCGCTCTGCTTTTGCTGCTTATGGTGGATCGCGTCGCGACGGCGCGTGCATTATTGGCGTTGGCGGTTATTTTGGCGGTGCAAGCGGCGCAGGGCGTCGTCACCGGGTTGCTGACGCCTTTTCGTGGGCAGTTCCCGCTCTGGGTTGTTATCGCGGCGCTTCCCCTGCTTGGCCTCGGCGCCACCCGATCTGTCGGGCGCAGCGCATTCTTTGTTCTCGCAGCTTTGGCCCTCCTAACAGTCGGAGCCCACCACTGGCGTTTGTTCGAGGCGTATTTCTTGCGATACCAGATCGCCACTCGCGACCTGTCAGAGGCGGTCCACGCGACCGATCCTTTGGGCGTCGGCGCGATCTATGTCGTCGGCGATCCGCGCGAGATTCCGGGCGGCGACATGACACAGTCTTCACTGGCTCTTCGCTATCGGCTGGAGATGCTGACAGACCGTAAGGTGGTGATGTGTTTTCGAGAGCCTGAGGTCTGCGCGCCTCTGGAGGCGCATTCCGGCCTGCCGACCTATCCGGACCCGGGCTTCATCAGGGCGCTGCCTGGCGGCGACCTGCTCATCCGCCTGCCGGATACGCCCGAGGGCAAGATTGAGGACCCGACGCAATGGCTGGGCTGACCCATCCTCCCCATCACTTGTCCGTGCGGATCTACTACGAGGACACCGATCTCGCAGGCGTCGTCTATTACGCGAATTACTTCAAGTTCATGGAGCGCGGTCGGACCGAGTTGCTGCGCGCCGCCGGCATCGAGCAGTCCCAGCTGAAAGAGGAGACCGGCCATGTCTTTGTCGTGCGGCGGGTCGAGTCGGATTTCCTCGGCTCGGCGGTGTTCGACGACGTGTTGACGGTGGAGACGGGAATCGCCCGGCTCGCGGGCGCCAGCGTGACCATGTCTCAGAAAATTCTTCGCGGTGACGAAGTGTTGAACGACGCGACCGTGCTGATCGCCTGCCTCGGCCCCGACGGGCGTCCGGCGCGCATTCCTCCAGCCGTGAAAAGCGCTTTGAGCGAGCCCCTCGCCTGACGGCCGCCATTGAAGCGGCGACCCCGCTCAGATACCATATCTGGGGTTCGAATCCGGCGAGAGCCGCATTTTCGACAAATTGGTGCGCGACGCCCAAGATCACGGACACGAGGCGCGTCTAAACCCTGATCCCGAACCATCCGGACAGCAGAGCCGGGGCGGGATGCGGGGGACGAGTATGAGGCGGGACGAATTATGGAAGCTGCCGTAGCGGCGCAGGAGATCGACTTCTCTCTGGCCGCGTTGTTCCTGAGGGCGACCTTCACGGTCAAGCTGGTGATGCTGCTGCTCATCTGCATGTCCGTGTGGTCCTGGGCGATCATTTTCGAGAAAACAGTCCGGCTGCGCCGCGTGCGCGCGAACTCGCAAATGTTCGAGGACGCGTTCTGGTCCGGACAAGCGCTGGACGACCTCTTTGAGCGGATCGGGCGCGAGCCGCGCTCGGCCATCGAGCGGGTATTCGCCGCGGGCATGAACGAGTGGCGCAAATCCGTCTCCAAGCGGGGCGGGCTGATCCCCGGCACGCGCGAACGCATCGACCGGTCGATGACCGTGGCCGTGGCGCGCGAGACCGAGAAGATTTCCGCCCGGCTCGGCTTTCTCGCCACCGTCGGCTCCACTGCGCCGTTCATCGGCCTTTTCGGCACCGTCTGGGGCATCAAGAACGCCTTCGAGGACATCGCGATCCAGCAGAACACCAACCTCGCCGTGGTCGCGCCAGGCATCGCCGAGGCGCTGGTCGCCACCGCGTTGGGCCTGTTGGCGGCCATCCCGGCTGTCGTCGCCTACAACAAACTGAGCGCGGATGTGAACGGGCTGGGCGGCGAACTGGAGAATTTCGCCGACGAGTTCTCGACCATCCTCAGCCGCCAGATCGAGAAGGACGCGGCGTGAGATGGGCGCTGGCGTAAGATCGAAGCGAACGGCCGGGCGTCGTCGGACCCATCGCGATCAGCCGATGTCCGAGATCAATGTCACGCCCTTTGTGGACGTGATGCTGGTGCTTCTGATCATCTTCATGGTCGCGGCGCCGCTGCTGACCGTGGGCGTGCCGCTGAAACTGCCCGAGACCGCAGCCAATCCCTTGCCGCATGAGCAGGAGGAGCCGCTGACCGTCAGCCTTGACGCCGAGGGGCGGGTGTTCCTGCAATCCATCGAAATCCCGGATGAAGGCCTGCTGCCGAAGCTTCGCGCCGTGCTGGCCGAACGCACCACCGACCGAGTGTTTCTGCGCGCCGACGCCTCGCTTGACTATGGCCGCGTGATGGAGGTGATGGGCGCGCTCAACGGCGCTGGCATCCGCAACATCGGCCTTGTGACCGAAGCCAAGATCAAGACGGCCGCCGATGCTGGCGCGCCGACGGAAGCGGCGAACTGAAGGATGGCGCGCGCCCTGCATAAGCGGGAGGAAACGTCAGAGATGCGAGTCGCCGCGCTCGTCTCGGGCGGCGCGCATCTGGCGATCGTCATCGCCGCCATCGTGGCCGGACAGCTCTTCACCTCGCGCGACTCGGCCGAGTTCCAGGTGGCCGAGGTGTCTCTGGTCCCCGCCAGTTCGTTCGACGCCGATATTTCCGACCGGCTGTCCGCCGCGCCCGAGACCGCCCCGACGCCGCCCGAAGCGCCGGAAGTATCTGCTCAGCCCGAGGAGGTCGCTCCGCCCGCGGCGCCCGCTCCCGCGCCCAGCCCGCGCCCGGCGCGGGAGGCCGCGCCGCCCGTACCCACCGAAGCGCCGGAGGATGTCGCGACTTTGGCCGCGCCTCCTGCGCCCGATGCGCCGACTCCGCCCGAGCCGGTGGAGACCGCCGAGCCGCCGCGGCCCGAGACGCCCGAACCGCCCGCCCAGCCAGAAGCCGCCGAGGCGCCTGAGCCGGACCCGGAGCAGCCGCCAGCCGAGGAGCGCGTCGCGCAGCCCCCGCCGCCGCGGCCGCGTCCCCAGCGCGTCGCCCGCGCCGCCGAGGCGGAGCCGCAGCCCTCGCCGGAGCCCGATCCTCAGCCGCAGCCGGCGGAGGCGACCGAGACGCCGACAGAGCAGCCCGCGCGCCCGACGGCGACCGCCCGCGCGCCCGAACGCACCGGGCCGCCGCTGACCTTCTCCGAGAAGGACGGCATCCGTTTCGCGATCCAGCGTTGCTGGTCCGTGCCGGTGGGGCTGGAGGCGGCGGAGAACCTGTCCATCACGCTTGGCGTCACCCTGTCGCGCGATGGAAACATCACCGCCGGTCCCACGCTGATGGCGCCGACGGGGCCGCTGTCGCGTGGGCACCAGGTCGCCTTCGGCGCGGCGCGACGGGCGATCCTGCGCTGTGCGCCCTACAAGGACTTCCCGCCCGAGAAATACGCGCAGTGGCGCGAGCTTGAAGTGACCTTCAATCCAAAGGAGATGGTGATCCAATGATCCATCCGCTTTCGCGTATCGGCCGTTGGCTGGCGCCGCTGTGTGCGGCGCTGGCGCTTGCCCCGCTTCCCGCGCTCGCGCAGGAGGCGTCGAGCGGCCCGCTGAGGATCGAGATCACCAAGGGCGTGGTGGAGCCGATGCCCATCGCGCTGCCCCCCTATCTGGCGGGCGATCCGCGTTCGGCCGACTACGCCGCGCGGATCACCGAGGTGGTGGAGGCGGACCTCGTGCGCTCCGGCCTGTTCCGGCCCATCCCGAAAGAGGCGCATCTGGGCCGGGTGACCGATTTCAACGCGCCGCCCAACTTCCCGGACTGGCGCGCGATCAACGCGCAGGCGCTGGTGACGGGGCAGGCCACGGTGGAGGCGGACGGCCGGCTTCTGGTCCAGTTCCGCCTGTGGGACGTGTTCGCGCAGGAGCAGATCGCCGGGTTCAAGTACCGCACCGACCCGGAAAGCTGGCGCCGCGTCTCGCACAAGGTGGCGGATGCGATCTATTCCTCGCTGACCGGCGAGGACGGCTATTTCGACAGCCGCGTCGTCTTCGTCGATGAAACCGGCGCCAAGGGCGACCGCCGCAAGCGTCTCGCGATCATGGATCAGGACGGCGCCAATCTGCGTTATCTGACCTCCGGCGCGGACCTGGTGCTGACCCCGCGCTTCTCGCCCACGGATCAGGAGATCATCTACATCTCCTACGCGCAGGGCGAGCCGCAGGTCTATCTCTTCAACATCGAGACCGGACAGCGCGAGGCGCTGGGCCAGTTTCCCGGCATGACCTTCGCGCCGCGCTTTTCTCCGGACGGGCGGCAGGTCGTGATTTCGCTGTCCCAAGGCGGCGCGACGGACATCTACGCCATGGACCTGGCGACTCGCCGCATGCGGCGGCTGACCAACACGCCGGCGATCGATACGTCGCCGTCCTTCTCTCCGGACGGGCGGCAGATCGTTTTTGAATCCGATCGTGGCGGCGCGCAGCAGCTGTACATCATGGATGCGGGCGGCGGCGCGGCCAAGCGGATCAGCTTCGGCGACGGGCGCTACGGCACGCCTGTCTGGTCGCCTCGCGGCGACATCGTGGCTTTCACCAAGATGATGCGCGGCCGGTTCCAGATCGGCGTGATGCGGATCGATGGCTCCAATGAGCGCATCCTCGCCGAAAGCTTTCTGGACGAGGGGCCGACCTGGGCGCCGAATGGCCGCGTTTTGATGTTCTTCCGTGAGACGCCGGGCGTGAATGGCGGCCCGCGGCTCTACTCCGTGGACTTGACCGGCCAGAACCTGCGCCCCGCGCCGACGCCGAGCTTCGCCTCGGACCCGGCCTGGTCGCCGCTTTTGCCCTGACGGGCGTTGCAGAGAGATTACGCGCGACCCCCGCGCGGACGAAATGAGACGAGGAAAGGAACCCAACTCATGAAAAACATTCGGAACGGGATTATCGCGCTTGCGGCCGCCGCGCTGCTCGGCGCGTGCTCCAACAGCCTGGAGGACGAGGCCGGACTGGGCGTCGATCCGACGGGCGGCGCCGGGGCGGGCGGCGCTGGCTCGATCGAGGAGAGCTCGATCGAGTATTTCAACGTGCAGGTTGGCGATCGCGTGTTCTTCGGCACCGATTCCAGCGAGCTGGACAGCGCCGCGATCCAGACGCTGACCCGCCAGGCCCGGTGGCTGAACGACTACTCGACCGCCGACATCGTGATCGAAGGGCACGCGGACGAGCGCGGCACCCGCGATTACAACCTCGCCCTCGGCGCCCGCCGCGCCACGGCCGCCCGCAACTTCCTGCTGAGCCAGGGCGTGCCGGCCGAGCGCATCCGCGTCGTCAGCTACGGCAAGGAGCGCCCTGTCGCGCTGTGCTCGGATGAAAGCTGCTGGGGCCAGAACCGCCGCGCGGTGACGGTCGTCGCCGGCGGGCCGACCAGCTAAGGCGGGACTTGCGGCGGCGGGGCGCCTTTCGCCCCCGCCCGCAGGCCTGTTAATGAGCAAGGGGGCGGCCCGCGCGCGGGCCGCGACCCCGCAACGCGCGCTTCAGCCGCGCGCCCAGTCAGGAGACCGCCTGATGCGCCACCCGACCGTGATCGCCCGCAGCGCCGCTCTTGCGGCTCTTTGCGTCGCCTGCCTGTGGAGCGGAGCCTCCAGCGCCCAGTCTTCCGCGGATATCCAGCGACTGAACTCCCGGATCGATGATCTGGAGGCGCAGGTCGGAAACCTGCGCGCGGACTCCTACGCATCCGGCGGAGTCTCTGGCGGAACGTCCGCCGGCGGCGGGACGGTGGAATCGCAAGTCTTCCTGCGCCTCGACCGGCTGGAGGCGGAAATGCGCCGCCTGACCGGCGAGGTCGAACAGCTGGGCCATCGCATGACCCAGCTGGAGGAGGATCAGCGTCGCCGGTTCGAGGATATGGAGTTCCGCCTTTTGGAGCTCGAGGGGATTGACCCAACGAGCCTTCAGGGCGGGACGCAGGGCGCGGCGTCGATCCCTGCGACCGGCGGAGCGGCGGCTGCCGCAGGCGCGGCGGTGGGCGGCGAAAGCGGCCCGGCGCTGGCTCCCGGCTCGAGCGTACTTGGCGAGATTCCGGCCGGCGGCGAAGCGGCGACCGGAGGTGCGGCGACCGCTGGCGGCGACGAGGCGGCCTATCAGTCCGCCCTCGCCATGCTTCAGCGCGGCGACAGCGACGGGGCGGAGCGCGCCTTCCGCAGCTTCGTCGTGGACCACCCCACCAGCACGTATGGCGGCGAAGCGCGCTTCTGGATGGGCGAGATCAGCTACGCCCGCAGCGAATACCAGCAGGCCGCGCGGCTGTATCTGGATGTGCAGCAGAACTACCCCGACGATCGCAAGGCCCCGGATTCGCTGCTCAAGCTCGGCATGTCGCTGGCGCGCATGGGGCAGTCCCGCGAAGCCTGCCTGACCTTGCGAGAGGTGCCGATCCAGTATCCGGCGGCCGGACCGTCGGTTCTGCGCGGGGCGGAGATCGAAGGCCGGCGCCTGAACTGCGGGTTCTGACCTTGGCGCCGGGCGCGGCCCCGCCCGCAGCCACGCCCCTGACGGCGGAGGAATTCGCCGCGCGCATCGCGCCGTTGCATCGCGCCGGCCCGTTGGCGCTGGCGGTGTCCGGCGGCTCTGACTCGATGGCCCTGATGACGCTGACCGCAGATTGGGCGGCGGCGCGGGACGTGGCGCTGCTCATTCTCACCGTAGACCACGGGTTGCGAGAAGGCGCGGCCGAGGACGCCGCCTTTGTTGAGGCCAAGGCTCGCGGGCTGGGCCTGCCGGTCCAGCGCCTTGAGTGGCTGGGGGAGAAGCCCGCCACCGGCGTTCAGGCTGCGGCGCGGGAGGCGCGCTATCGCCTGATGTCTGAGGCCTGCCGCGAGGCCGGGATCGGGACTCTCGCCCTCGCGCATACGATGGACGACCAAGCCGAGACCGTTCTGATGCGCCTCGCTCGTGGCGCAGGCGTCGACGGGCTGTCCGCCATGGCGGCGGAGACGGATTTGCATGGGCTGCGCCTGATCCGACCGCTGCTGGATGTCTCGCGCGCTGGTCTTCGCGCGACGCTGTCGGCGCGCGGCCACGACTGGCGGGACGATCCAACCAACGAGGACGCCTCTTATGAGCGGGTGCGCGCCCGCAGCGCGCTAAAGGCGCTCTCTCCGCTCGGCGTCAGCGTGGATGCATTGGCCCGTACCGCCGCGCGGATGGGCGAGGCGAGGGAGGCGCTGGACGCCGCCGCCGCGGATCTGGCGCACGCTGCCGCCGTGTTCGACCCCATGGGCTATGTCCGGCTCGCTCCCGACGCCATCGCGGCCGCGCCGCGCGAGACCGCGCTCCGTCTGGTTTCCGCCGCCATTCGCTGGGTCTCAGGCGCGGCTTATGCGCCGGGGCGGGAGGAGTTGGCGCGGGTTTGCGACTGGATCGCCGCCGCGCCCAAAGAGGGCGGGCGCACCTTGCACGGCTGCCAATTCGACGCGCGCGCCGAAGGCGTGACGATCTCGCGGGAGCCCGCAGCGGCGACGGAGGTCACCAAGGCGGCAACCGGCGCCAACTGGGATGGACGGTTCCAATGTCGCGCCAATGCCGATGAAGAGGCTGTCGTCGCGGCGCTCGGGGCTGCGGGCGCGAGGACGGTGAAGGAGTGGGGCGGCGCTCCGGACAGCTGGGCGCGCGCGCCCCGTGCGGCGCGGCTTTCGACCCCTGCGCTCTGGCGAGGCGAAGACCTGCTCAGCGCGCCGTTCGCCGGCTTCCAGGCGACGCCGGACAGCCCCTGTCTTCACGTGCGCGCAAGATCCTTTCCCTTTTCGTTGAAAGGGTCTGGGGAAGACTTATGTTAGCATCGTGCAGTTGGGGTTGCGTCGCCGCGCCCCATGCGGGAATTTGCGCATCCGCGCCCGGATGGATCGGGCGGGGGCTACGATAGGGAAGAACCCTTGGGAAATATGCGAAACTTCGCCCTCTGGGCGGTTATCATCCTGTTGCTGGTGGCGCTGTTCAACATGTTCCAGCAGCCAACCTCTCGCGGGGCGTCGTCCGAGATTCCATTCTCGAGCCTTCTGACCGCGGTCGAGCAGGATAGAGTCACCAAAGTCGACATCGCGGGAGAGCGGATCACCGGCAAGTTCTCCGACGGGTCAGGCTTCGTCACCTTCCAGCCTCCGGGCGCCGGGACGGAGTTGTTGAAAACGCTGCGCGACGGCGATGTCGAGATTTCCGTGGAGCCGCAGAACGAAGGCGGCATCTTCTCGGCGCTCAGCTTCTGGCTGCCGATGCTGATCCTGTTCGGCATCTGGATCTTTTTCCTCAACCGCATGCAGTCCAACGGCCGCTCCGCCCTTGGCTTCGGCAAGTCCAAGGCGAAACTGCTGACCGAGAAGGCCGGCAAGGTCACCTTCGACGACGTCGCCGGCATCGACGAGGCGAAGGAGGAGCTGGAGGAGATCGTCGAGTTCCTGCGCGATCCGCACAAATACTCGCGCCTCGGCGGCAAGATTCCGAAGGGCGCGCTGCTGGTCGGCCCGCCGGGCACCGGTAAGACGCTGCTGGCCCGCGCGATTGCGGGCG
The DNA here is from genome assembly GCA_003250135.1 of Paracoccaceae bacterium. Taxonomy (GTDB): domain Bacteria; phylum Pseudomonadota; class Alphaproteobacteria; order Rhodobacterales; family Rhodobacteraceae; genus SZUA-547. Next base: position 8,772 of record QKHF01000004.1, read on the forward strand.
AGGCGGGCGTGCCGTTCTTCACCATCTCGGGCTCCGACTTCGTCGAGATGTTCGTCGGCGTCGGCGCGTCCCGCGTGCGCGACATGTTCGAGCAGGCGAAGAAGAACGCGCCCTGCATCGTCTTCATCGACGAGATCGACGCCGTCGGCCGCCACCGCGGCGTCGGCTATGGCGGCGGCAATGACGAGCGCGAGCAGACGCTGAACCAGCTGCTGGTCGAGATGGACGGGTTCGAGGCGAATGAGGGCGTGATCCTGATCGCCGCCACCAACCGCCCGGACGTCCTGGACCCGGCGCTGCTGCGTCCCGGTCGCTTCGACCGTCAGGTCACCGTGCCCAACCCGGATATCGGCGGGCGCGAGAAGATCCTGCAGGTTCACGCCCGCAAGGTGCCTCTGGGGCCCGATGTCGATCTGCGCATCATCGCCCGCGGCACGCCCGGCTTCTCGGGCGCCGATCTCGCCAACCTCGTCAACGAGGCCGCGCTGATGGCGGCCCGCGCCGGCAAGCGGCTGGTGACGATGGAGGATTTCGAGAACGCCAAGGACAAGGTGATGATGGGCACCGAGCGCCGCTCGCTGATCATGACCGAGAAGGAGAAGGCGCTGACCGCCTATCACGAGGCGGGCCACGCAATCGTCGGCCTGAACGTGCCCAGCCACGATCCGATCCACAAGGCGACCATCATCCCGCGCGGCCGCGCGCTGGGGCTGGTGCTCAGCCTGCCGGAGCGTGATCACCTCAGCCATACGCGCGAGCAGCTGACCTCCAAGATCGCCATGGCGATGGGCGGCCGCGTGGCGGAGGAGCTGATCTTCGGCGAGGAGCAGGTGACCAACGGCGCCGCGTCGGACATCAAGCAGGTCACGCGCATCGCCCGCGCGATGGTCACCCAGTTCGGCATGTCCGACAAGCTGGGCAATATCGACTACGCCAATGAGCAGGACGCCTTCCTCGGCGCCTATCAGGGGCCGAAGGAGATCTCGCCAGAGACGCAGCAGATCATCGATGAGGAGGTCCGCCGCCTCGTCGACACGGGCTACGAGACGGCAAAGCGCATCCTGTCCGAGAAGGCCGACGATCTGGAGCGCCTCGCCCAGGGGCTGCTGGAGTATGAGACGCTGACCGGCTCCGAGATCCAAAGGGTCGTCGCGGGCGAGAAGCTGAATCGCGGCGAAGACGATGACGGAGCGGCCTCCAGCTCTGGCGGATCCGGTTCCAGCCTGGCGGCGATTCCGAAGACCGGCAAGCGACCGTCCGAAGGCGGGGCCGAGCCGCAGCCGGGCTGACGCGCCGGGAAAGCATGTGAAGACAGGGCCGCGCGACGCCAACGCGCGGCCCGTTTTATTTCGTGTCGCATTTGCGGGGGGCGGCGCCCCGGTGTATCCCGAAGAAAATACGGGGGAGACGAGGCATGCGCGCGCTTTTCGGCACTGACGGCATCCGCGGCCGGGCCAACGCCCATCCGATGACGGCGGAGGTCGCGTTGCGGCTCGGCATGGCGGTGGGGCGCTATTTCCGTCGCGGCGAGCATCGCCACCGGGTGGTGATCGGCAAGGACACGCGCCTGTCGAACTACATGATCGAAGGCGCGCTGCAGGCGGGCTTCACCGCCGTCGGCGTCGACGTCTTCCCGGTCGGTCCGGTGCCCACTCCCGCTGTCGGCATGCTGACCCGCGGCGTGCGCGCGGATGTCGGCGTGATGATCTCCGCCTCGCATAACCCTTACGACGACAACGGCATCAAGCTGTTCGGGCCGGACGGCTACAAGCTGTCGGATGCGGCCGAGGCCGAGATCGAGGAAATGATGGAGGGCGAGTTGCGTCTCGCCCGGCCCATCAATATCGGCCGCGCCAAGCGCATCGACGACGGGCGCGGGCGCTATATCGAATTCGCCAAGGCGACCTTCCCGCGAGAGCTGACCCTCGACGGGCTCAAGGTGGTCGTCGATTGCGCCAACGGCGCCGCCTACAAGACCGCGCCGACCCTGTTCTGGGAACTGGGCGCCGAGGTGATCCCGATTGGCGTCACGCCGAACGGCGTCAACATCAATGACGGTGTCGGCTCCACCGCGCCCGAGAAGGCCTGCGCGACCGTCATCACCGAAGGCGCCGATTTCGGCATCTGCCTGGATGGCGACGCCGACCGGGTGCATGTGATCGACGAGAAGGGCCAGATCGTCGACGGCGACCAGATCATGGCGCTGATCGCCCGCCAGTGGGCCGCCAAGGGCAAGCTGTCGGGCGGGGCGCTGGTCGCCACCATCATGTCCAATCTGGGGCTGGAGAAGAACCTGAAGGCCGCGGGAATCGGTCTGAAGCGCACCAAGGTCGGCGACCGCTATGTGGTCGAGACGATGCGCGCGGAGGGCTGCAATATCGGCGGCGAGCAGTCGGGGCACATCATTCTGAACGACTTCACCACCACCGGCGACGGCGCCATCGCCGGGCTGCAGGTGGCGGCCGCTCTGGTCGAGGCGGGCAAGCCCGCGTCGGAGGTTTGCGCCCTCTTCGATCCCTATCCGCAGCTTCTGAAGAATGTGCGTTACGGCGAGGGGGCGGACCCGCTTTCGGCCGAGCCGGTGAAGGCGGCGATTGCGGCCGGCGAGGCGAAACTCGCCGACACCGGCCGTCTGGTGATTCGCAAGTCCGGCACCGAACCGCTGATCCGGGTGATGGGCGAGGGCGAGGATTCCTCGCTGGTCGAGGCGGTGGTGGACGACATCTGCGCCGCGGTCGAGGCGAGCGCCTGAGCCTCCTCAGCGCCTGCGCAGGATCGCCAGCAGGTTCTGGCTGATCGCGACGCCGATCAGGATCAGCGCCAGCGCCACGCCGAAACGCGGCTCCACGGTCTCGCCCAAGAGGACCGCGCCGAACAGCATCGCCCAGACCGGCACTTGATAGTTGACGAGGCTCAGGAAGGGCGGTCCCGCGCTTTCCAGCACCTTCACCAAGAGCACCATCGCAAACGCTGTTGGAAGCACGCCCAGATAGACCACGGCCGCGATGCTGGAGGCCGCCGCCTGCGCTTCGAACGGGCGCTCGAAGATCAGCGCGGTGGGGACGATCATCAGCGAGGCCAGCAGCATCGCCGCTGCGCTGAACGAAAGCGCGTGAGTGCGGGGCGCCAGCTTGGTGACGATCGAGCCGCAGGCGTAGCCGGTTACGGCGCCCATGCAGGCGAGTTGCGCCAGCACCTCGATCGCGCCGCCGCCGAGATCGCCCAACGCCGAGGGTCCGATCAGGACCACCACGCCGCAGAACCCGACCATGAAGCCGATCACGCGGCGCCGGGTCATGGTCTCCCCCGGCACCAGCACATGGCTAAGCGGCAGCACGATCAGCGGCAGAGTGGACATGAAGATCGCCGCCAACCCGGCGGTGACGTGGTTTTGCGCCCAGCTCAGAAGGCCGAAGGGCATGGCGTTGGAGAGTGCGGCGACCCCGAAGGCGTGCAACCAAAGCCGCCGCCCATCGGGCGTCGCAAGGCGCGGCAGCCCGTCGCCCAGCCAGAACGCGAGCGGCGTTAGCAAGAGGGCCGCCAGCGAGATGCGCCCGGCCGCGACGCTGATCGGCGGCAGGGTTTCGATGGCGATCTCCACCGCGATGAAGGAAGAACCCCAGATCAGGCCGAGCGCCGCCAGCCGGAGCCAGTTGACCAGCCCTCCGGACGCGCCGGGAGCCGCAGGGGTGATCTGAGGAACGTCCGTCATGGCGCAGCCGTCAGGTGATGGCGGTGGCGACGGGGCCGCGGGCCAGCACCCGGGCGATCACCGTCGCACAGGCGCCGATATCCTCGGCCGTCGGCGTGGCGCCGCCCAGCGCGGCGCGGACTCCCGGTAGTCGGGCGGCGCCCGCGATCGCGAACCCGTCGCCATCGGCGATGAAGACATTCTCGGCGGCGCAGGCGGTTATCACCTCCGCCGCGCGCCAGTCTTCGGGCAGGGGCAGCCAGACGAAACTGACGGCCGGGTCCGAGCGGAACTCGGCGTCCGGCGCATGTTTTGCGAAGGCCGCGCGGAACGCCGCCTCGCGCGCCGCGATCTCTTTGGCCACCCGGCCCCGGATCGCATCCGCGTCGCCCGACTCGATCAGCTCCGCCACCAGCGCGGTCATCAGATAGGGCGTGTGGTGCGACAGGCGGACCAGCACGCGCGACGCGTCATAGGCGCCGCCCTCGGGACACAGCAGGAACCCGGCCCGAAGCCCGGCCGCCACGCATTTGGAGAAGCTGGTCAGGTACCAGGTGCGGTCGGGCGCGAGATCGACGAAGCAGGGGCCGCGCTCTGGCGCCAGCCAGCCATAGACGTCGTCCTCGATGATCGCGAGGTCATGGCGGCGCGCGATTTCGGCGACCGCCTCGCGCCGCCCGGCCGACATTGTCGCCAGCGTCGGGTTCTGTCGCGCTGAGGACAAGAGGATCGCGCTTGGCCGGACGCGCTTGCAGGCGGCCTCCATCGCTTCGGGGATCACGCCCTCTGCGTCTATCTCCACTGGCGCGACGCCGATCCCGACGGTCTCCGCCCCGTCGCGCAGGCCTATGAAGGCCAGCTCCTCCATCAGGATCGTCGGGTTCGGGCGGCGGGCCGTCGCCAGTATGGCGGTCAAAGCGGCCTGATGCGCGCCAGCCGTCATCACCACGCCGTCCGCCGTCGCGGGCAGGCCGCCGCCTTTCAGCCACGTCGCCACCGCCTCGCGCTGACGAATATCCTGACCGTGGCGGTGATAGTCGGTCATGGGCAGGGGGCCGTCTCGGTCCAGCATGCGCCGGAGCGCCGCCGAGATCACCGCGTCCTGTCCGACGGCGGGCGCCCAGTTGCCGCGCAAGTCGAATTGGGACGGGCGCTGGATCGGCGTCGTCAGCGCCATCAATCCTTCGTCGCGCGGCCGGGATTCTCGCACGAAAGTGCCGCGCCCGACCGTCGCCTCCAGCGCGCCGCGCTCCACGCCGATGCGATAGGCGCGGGCGACCGTGCCCGG
>QKHF01000223.1 GCA_003250135.1 Paracoccaceae bacterium
CTGGATGAAATCGGCGCCGCAGGCGGCGCGCTGCTTGGAGACGCGCGCGATATCCCCGGTCGCGTCCTTCACGCCGATGACGCGCTCATGCTTCGCCAGCTCCGCCATGGTCTCGACGCTCATGTCGATCACCGAGCGGCCCGGAATGTTGTAGATGATGATCGGGATCGCGCTGGCCTCGGCCAGCGTGGTGTAATGCTGGATCAGCCCGCGCTGGGTGGGCTTGTTGTAATAGGGCGTGACCACCAGCGCCGCGTCCGCGCCGACCTCGCCCGCATGGCGGATCAGGCTGATCGATTCCGCAGTGTTGTTGGAGCCCGCCCCCGCGATCACCGGCACACGGCCATTGACCGCCTCGACGATCAGTTCGATCGCGCGGCCATGCTCCTTATGGCTCAGCGTCGGGCTTTCGCCGGTGGTGCCCACGGCGACGACGCCATGGCTGCCGCCCGCAATCTGCCACTCGACGAGTTTGCGCAGGGCGGCCACATCGATCTCTCCATTGGCGAACGGTGTGACAAGGGCGGGGATGGAACCGCGGATCATGGCGCGCTCTCTCGAATTTGACGGACGATTTCCGTAATAAAGCGGCGCGCACACTAGCCTCGAATCTAAACCTCCGCAACAATGGGGGAAGGCCGCGCGACGGGCGGCCACAGAACCCGGCGATGGAACGCCGGGCGGCGTAGAGCAGGTATTCTCACGAGCTGTCAGGAGTGGCGTTTTGCTTGAGCGGTCTTTTGTTTCGCGATTGCCATGGCGTCCGATGATCGGGCGGCGCGTTTTTCGCGCGGCGGCGATGGCCGCGGCGCTGACGCTTTGGGCGATCCAGCCCCAGGCTGAGGCCGGAGGCCTCGCCTCTCCAGCGACGGATGTCGGGTCCTTGTTGCTGGCGGACTCGATGAAGGCCGCCGACAAAGGGCTGTGGAAGGATGCGGACGCGCTCGCCCACCGTGCGCCCGACCCCATCGCCCGCGCTCTGGCGGACTGGCGCCGCCTCGTCAAGGAAGGCGGCGGATGGGACGATCTGACCGGATTCCTCACCGCGCATCCCGGCTGGCCGCTCGAGTCGCGCATCCGCGCCCGGGCGGAATTGGTCATGCCGGTCACCCTTTCCAAGAGCGAGGTTCTCGCCTTCTTCCGCGACCGGACGCCGATTTCCGGCGGCGGCGCGCTGATGATGGCCGACGCGCTGACCGCGGCGGGGCGGGCGGACGAGGCGCGGGCCCTGATCCGCAAGGCATGGACCGAGACGCCGATGGGCGAGACCGAGCGCAAGACCTTCCTCTCCCGCCACGGCGCGCTGATTCGGGACCTGCACGCTCGGCGGGCCGACGAGATGGCCTGGACCGAGCGCGAGGCCGAGGCCCGCGCATTGAAGCCGCAACTCGACGCGGGGACGGCGCGCCTGATCGAGGCGCGCGCGGCGCTGACCGCCCGTGAGCCGGGCGTCGACAGCAAGATCAAGGCCGTGCCCGGTTCGTTGCAGAACGATCCCGGCCTCGCCTGGGCGCGGTTCGACTGGCGCCTCTCGAAGGGCCTCGCCGACGGCGCGATCGAGCTGCTGATCCGCCACTCGGACAGCGCGGCGGAACTTGGACGGCCCGAGGCCTGGGCCGGGGGCCGCGCCCGGCTGGCGCGCGCCGCCTATCGCGACGGCCGGTTCCGGGACGCCTATCGCTTCGCCGCGCGTCACCACCTGACTGAGGGCGCGGACTTCGCCGATCTCGAATGGCTGGCGGGTTGGGTCGCGCTAAACAAGTTGGGCGACGCGAAGACCGCCTCACGGCACTTCAGGACGCTCTACGACAACGTCTCGTCTCCGATCTCGCTCTCCCGCGGCGCCTATTGGGCGGCGCGCGCCGAAGAAAAGGCCGGGAACCGGAGCGCCGCCGCTGACTGGCGTCGCCGGGCGGCGGCGAATGACGAGACCTATTACGGACAACTGGCCGCCGCGGAGCTTGGCGCCGGGGTCAGTCAGGCGGAGGCGCCGAAGGGCTCGCGCAAGGCCTCTCAGGCGGTGCGCGACGATGAGCGGTTGCGCGCCGCCCTGGCGCTCGCCGCCGCCGGCCGCACCGATCTGGGGCGCAGCTTCATCAGCGCGCTCGCCTCGGACCTCTCCAACACCGAGCAGTCGGCGCTGTCGCTGCAAATGCTGGACATCCACCAGCCGCATTACGCGCTGCTGCTGGCCAAGGCCGCCCGGCGGCAGGGCGCGGCCCCCGCCGAGTCGCTGTTCCCGGTGATCGACCTGCCCCCGGTGGCGGGCGGCGTCGATACGGCGCTGGCGCTTGCGATCATGCGGCAGGAGAGCGAGTTCAACCCGCAGGCCGTCAGCCGGGTCGGCGCCAGCGGGCTGATGCAATTGATGCCCGACACCGCCAAGCGCACCGCGCCGGATGCGGGGGTCGACTATGACAGGGACCGGCTGCTCAGCGACTGGCGCTACAACGCCGCGCTGGGGCGAACCTATCTTGCGCAGATGCTGACGGAGTTCGGCGGTTCGGTCCCGCTGGCCGTGGCCGCCTATAACGCCGGTCCGCAGAGGGTGGCGGAGTGGATACGCCGCTTCGGCGACCCAAGGCGCAATCAGATCGACGTGATCGACTGGGTGGAGACAATTCCCTTCGCCGAGACCCGCAACTATGTCCAGCGCGTGCTCGAGGCGCGCGCCGTCTATCAGCACCGTCTGACCGGGGCGCCGGTGGCGCAAAGCCTGGCGCGCGACCTGTTCGGCGAGCGCGGCTGACATGACATCGCTCCGCTTCGGCGCTTTACGCGCCGCCTTCGCCTGAGGTAGAGACCCGCCGACGGCCGCAGAGCCGCACGAGGGAGGTTCAACATGAGCATATCTGTCTGCGTCTTCGACGCTTATGGCACGCTGCTGGACGTCGCCGCCGCCGCGCGCAAAGCCGCGGCCGAGCCCGGACGCGAAACGCTGGCGAGCGCGTGGCCGCTTCTGGCCGACACCTGGCGGGCGAAGCAGCTTCAGTACACCTGGATCCGGGCGATCACCGGCGAGCACGCCGATTTCTGGCAGGTGACGCAGGAGGCGCTGGATTACGGGCTGGAGGCGCATGGGCTTGCAGGCGACGGCCATCGCGAACGGCTGCTGCAGCTCTACTGGGAGCTTGAGGCGTTTCCAGACGCCGAGGAGACGCTGACCGCGCTCAAGAAGGGCGGCATGAAGACCGCGATCCTGTCCAATGGATCGCGCGACATGTTGCAGGCCGCCGTCGACAGCGCCGGGATCGGCGACCGGCTGGACGCCATTCTCAGCGTCGACGAGGTCGGCGTGTTCAAGCCGAACCGCAAGGTCTATGACCTGGTCGGACAGCATTTCGACGTCCGCCCGGACGAGGTCGCCTTCGTCTCCTCCAACGGATGGGACGTCGCCGCCGCCACGGGCTATGGATTTCACACCATCTGGGCCAACCGCGCGGGCGACCCGGTGGACCGCCTGCCCTGGCGGCCGACCGAGATCGCGACGAATCTGCGCGGCGCTCAGGCCGTCATTGAAGATTGGGAGATCGCCGCATGAGCACGCCTTGTGAGCACCGGACCATTCCCGCCGCCGACGGGCTGCAACTGTTCCTGCGGGACTGGGCGGCCGGGGACGGCGCGGCGGAGGCGACGCCGATCCTGTGCCTGCCGGGGCTGACGCGCAACAGCTCGGATTTCGAGCTTCTGGTGGAGGAGCTGCGCGCCCGCGGCGACGGACGACGCGTGCTGGCGATGGATTTCCGCGGCCGGGGCCAGTCCGGGTTCGCCGAGGATTTCACCACCTACAACCCGCTGCAGGAAGCGGGCGACGTGATCGCCGCCATCCTCCAGCTGGTCGGCGGCCCGGCCATCATCATGGGCACCTCGCGCGGCGGCATCGTCGGCATGATCGTCTCGCTGGCGCGGCCCGACCTGGTGAAGGCGCTGGCGCTTAACGACATCGGCGCGTTCATCGAGCCCGCCGGCGCATCGCGGATCATGGACTATGTCGGCCTGCCCCTGCCCGAGGGGCTGGACTGGCCCGGCGCGGTGTTGCGGGTGCGCGAGGGGCTGGAGAACGAGTTCCCCGGCGTCTCGGATGCGCATTGGGAGGCGCACGCCCGCCGCACCTTCCGCGACGAGGGCGGCATGCCGGCGATGAACTACGACCCCAAGCTGCGCGACGCGACGCTGGCGCAGATGGAGACCAATCCACCCGACCTCTGGCCGCAATTCGACACGCTGCCCGAAATGCCAATGCTGGTGATCCGGGGCGAGAATTCCGACATCCTGTCGGCCGAGACGGTGGCGGAGATGGCCAAGCGCCGTCCGAGCCTGAACACCGTGCAGCTGGCCGATCGCGGGCACGTGCCCTTCCTGAACGAGCCGCCCGCCGTCGACGCCTTTGTCGAGCTTCTGGCGACGGCGGACGCGCTGCCCGATCCCGAGCCGGCCGCGCTGCCCGCGCCCGAAGCATAAGCCGCGCTTTCGCACGCGCGGCGCGACTGCGGATTGTCAGCGCCGCCCGCATTCGCCATCATCGCGCGAAACCGCATGGATCGCGTGGGAGTATGTGATGTCGTCCAGCCGCCTGTTGTCTCGCCGAGTCGTTCTGTTGGCCCCGCCCGCGCTGGCGGTGGCCGCCTGCGCTCCGAGAGCGGCGACGGACCCGTATGCGAACACGCCACTGCTCGACTGGATGGACTCGCGCATGGAGCAGCGGGAGCGCGCCATCGCCGCGGCCTTTCTGGACAGGGTGAACGCCGAGCGTCACTCGCGCGGTCTGGTGCAGGTGATCGGCGACCGCTCTCTCTCACGCGTGTCCTACGATCATGCGGCAAGCGTATTCCGCAGCGGCGTGTTCGGCCGGACGACGCCGGAAGACCGTTATCCCTATGAGCGGCTGCCGCAGACCGTGAAGAACCGCTACCTGCAGATCGGCGGGGCGCAGCTCTACAAGGTCCGCAAGGCGGTCGGCCTGCCCTCCACCTATCTGGCGCAACTTGGCGTCGACGGATGGATGGGCGCCCAAAACAATCGAATGTTTCTGTTGAAGCCCGAGTTCAACCGCGTCGGAGCCGGCGTCGTCGAAGGCGACGGCGACGCCGTGGTCGTGCTTCTGTTCGGTCAGATCACCACGCTGAACTATTCGATCTAGCGCAAACCGCCGTACAGCGCTTCGTCGATGACGTTGATGATCGCTTCGTTCACCGGATCGTATTCGACCAGCCGGTCGCCCGCCGCGTACCATTCCGAGCCGGAATAGGACCGGGGCAAACGCCGGAGCAGATCGTCGTCATCGACCTTCTTCGCGATGCCCGGCGGCAGCGGCTTGCCCCGCTGCAGGTTCATCGCGATGCCCGGCGGCAGGGCCTTCGGGTTGCGCAGATAGTCAGGCGTGCGATCGCCGCGGTCGCGGCGATAGCGGCGGAACTCCTCCAGCACGTCTTCGTTGCGATAGTCCCGATAATCCCGGTCGCGATCACGGTCGCGATCCCGATAATCGCCGAACTCGCGATCCTCGTCGCCGCGCTTGCCCGCCTTGTCGGGTTTCCCGCCCTTGCCGGGTCCGCCGGCGTGATCCGGCTTCCCCTTGCCCTTGATCAACTCCTGCCCCTGCGGGCCGCCCGCCTTTTCGTTCTTCGCCTGCGCGGCCTGATCCGGCGTAATCGCGAAGGCGGCGGCGAGGGCGCAGATTGCGGCGATGGCGGTGGCGCGGCGGAATCTCATACTCATTCTCCCTGCAGGGCGGGGGCGCGTTCTGCGCCGGACTCAATACCCGCATATGGGCTTTATTAAGGCGGTCCGGCGCGGCGCTTCAACCGGCGGTCGCGCAATCAGGAGCCGTCGGCGGCAGGCGTCCCATCCGAATACGGTTCGGGGATGGCGTCGCGCACGATGTTCAGCACTGTCAGGCGCACCGGATCAACCTCGATCAGGTCGCGCCCGCCGACCGCCCAGACCGAGGCGCCGCGCGTGTGCGGCAGGCGCCGGTTCAGCGAGACGGGAACGGGCTGGTCGCGCAAAGGGTCGGGCAGCGGCCGTTTGACCGCCAGCGCCTCGGCCACCTCAGGCGCCATCGGCTGCGGCTGCAGCATGAAGTCCGGCAGCGTCTCGCGGTGGCGCGCATAGGTCGAGCGCAGCACCAGCCGGACGGTGGAGATCAGCGCCTCGCTCGCTTCCGCCTGCAATCCGGGCCGGGCGAGACCCTCTCCGCCGATCCGCTGCGCGCGGGCCGGCAGGGGCTGCGCCACCGCCAGCAACGGCGCGGCCGCGACCCACGCGACCACATGCCGACGATTTGGGCGGGAGCGCGTCATCCGCCTTGCGCAAGCTGGCGCAGCGCGCTCAGGAACATGGCGGAGACGTAGCCGTCCGGCGTCTGGCCGATCCGGCGCTGGAACGCGCGCACCGCGGCGCGGGTGTTCGGACCAATGATTCCGTCCGCGCCCTGCGTGTCGTGGCCAAGCCGGGTCAGCAGCTCCTGCATTTCGATGGTCTCGGTGCGGCTGAGCGGCCGGTCGTTCCGCGGCCAGTCGCCCTGGAACGGGACGCCGCCCTTGATGCGATCGCTCAGATGCCCCACCGCCAGCGCGTAAGACGTGGCGTTGTTGTAGCGCATGATCACCCGGAAGTTCTTGAAGATCAGGAACGCCGGGCCGCGCGCGCCCGCGGGCACGATCACCGAAGCCTCGCCATGGTCGGGCAAAGGCGCCCCGTTCATCTGTACGATTCCCATCTCACGCCAGTAAGAGATGGGCCGCCGGATCGACGCGTCGAGTTGCGCGTAGTCGATCTGGACCGGCAAGCGCACCTCCATGCCCCAGGGCTCGCCGGCCTCCCAGCCGAAGCGGGACAGGTAATTGGCGGTCGAGGCGAGGGCGTCGGCCGGGTCCGCCGACCATACGTCGCGCTTGCCGTCGCCGGTGAAATCCACCGCATAGGCCTGGAAGCTGGTGGGGATGAACTGGGTGTGGCCCATCGCGCCCGCCCAGGATCCGACCATGCGCCCCGGCGTCACGTCGCCGGCCTGAAGGATCTGAAGCGCGGCGATCAGCTGCTCCTCCGCGAAGCCGCGGCGGCGGCCTTCGGCGGCCAGCGTGGCCAGCGCCTCGATCACGGGGATGGACCCGTAATTGTGGCCATAGGCGCTTTCCAGCCCCCAGACCGCCAGCACAACCTCACCCGGCACGCCATAGCGGGTTTCGATCGCGCGCAGCATGTCGGCATGGGTCAGCGCCTTCTCATGCCCGGTGGAGACGCGACTGGGCGAGACGGCGCTGTCCAGATACTCCCACAAGGGGCGAGTGAACTCCGGCTGGCGCCGATCCAGCTCCACCACGCGCGCGTTCATCTCCACGCCCTTGAAGGCGTCGTCGAACACGTCCCGGCGGATGCCCGCCTCCAGCGCCTTGCTGCGGAACCCGTCGCGCCAGCCCGCGAATTTTGCGTGATCCGCAGCGGTCAACACGACCTCCTCGGCCAGTGCGGCGGCCGGGAGGGGCGCGCCGAGCGCCAGCGCGCCGGCGATCCAAACTCCGACAAAAACCTTCTTAAGCATCCTGTACGCCTCGAACTGCGTCCCTCTAATCTAGCGCCCGGCGCCCGCGAAACAAAGGCGGCCCGATCTCAGCCGAGCCGCTTGATCGAGCTCGGCGCTCCCCCGCCCGACGCGGCGATCCTGGCTTTCGCGTCGGCCAGCGGCTCATAAGCCGCGGCCATGTGATGGGCGTTGGCGTGGAACAGGGTCTCGGCGTCGGTCATCACCCCGACATGGCCTTTCCAGAACACCAGATCGCCGCGACGGAGCGGCTCCGCCTCGGGCGCGATCTCGCCGAGCGCAGCTTCCTGCATGTCAGTGTCGCGGGGGCACTCCAGCCCGGCCAACTGCATCGAGATCTGGATCAGGCCCGAACAATCCACACCGCCATGGCTGCGTCCGCCCCAAAGATAGGGTGTCCCGCGAAACCCCTCGGCCTCCGCCACCCAGTCCGACGCGCTTTCCCCGATTGGACGAAGCTGCGCAGCGGGCACGTAGCCCCCGCCTTCCATCCGGCTCCACTCATCGCCTGGCTCAATGACGGTGATAAGCCCGCCATACGGCAACGCCCCGGCAGGCCGCACCTTCACCTCAGGCCGCTCCCTGACATGAGCCTGCACGGTGACGACGCGATGGGTGGGATCCGGCGCGCGTTCGCGCAGATTTTTCGCAGGGATATAACCAACGTAACCGTCCGCCGACTGTCCCCACGCCCAACCGTCGGCGACATCGTAGACCGTGAACGCCTCGCCGAACATCAACTGGTTGGTCATCGGCGACGTCGCGTCCGGTTCGTCGGACATGCCGGACAAGGGCAGGCAGACGTTCAGCACGATCCCGTTGGAATACCGCGGCGCCGGCACCTCGTCTTTCAGGTGCAGTGCGGCGAGGTCCGAGCGGACCGGCGTCAGGCGCGGATGGCCCTTCAGGGCGGGGAAACTCATCTGTCGTCTCCGTAACGATTTTCAAGCAACGCGAAGACCGCACGCGCGGCCTGGCACTCGCCGCCGACAGGGCGGCCGGGCTTGGCTTTCGGCGTCCAGGCGAAAAGATCGACATGCGCCCAGGCGCGGGTCTTCACGAAGCGGCGCAGGAACAGCGCCGCGGTGATCGCGCCGGCCAATCCTCCGCCCGGCGCGTTGTTGAGATCGGCGACCTGGCTGTCCAGATCGCCATCATAGGCGTCCCAAAGCGGCAGACGCCAGAGCGGATCGCGCGCCGCCCCGGCGGCCTTCGCCAGATCACCAGCCAGGCTGTCGTCATCGGTGAACAGGGCGGGCAGATCCGGGCCGAGCGCCACGCGCGCCGCGCCGGTGAGCGTGGCGAAATCGAACATCAAGTTAGGCGCTTCCGACCCTGCCTCGACCAGCGCGTCGGCCAGCACCAGCCGCCCCTCGGCGTCGGTGTTGCCGATCTCCACCGTGGCGCCGTTGCGCGCGGTCAGCACATCTCCCGGGCGGAAGGCGTTGGCGGAGACCGAGTTCTCAACCGCCGGGATCAGCACCCTCAGGCGCACCGGCAGATTGCGCGCCATGATCATATGGGCCAGCGCCAGCGCATTCGCAGCGCCGCCCATGTCCTTCTTCATCAGCGCCATGCCCGCGGCGGTTTTCAGGTCCAGACCGCCCGTATCGAAGCAAACGCCTTTTCCCACTAAGGTCACTTTCGGCGCGGCCTCGTCGCCCCAGACCATGTCCAGAAGCCGCGGCGGCTGCGGCCCGGCGCGCCCCACGGCGTGGATCATCGGGTAATTTTCTTCGAGCAGGGCGTCGCCCACCACCGCCCGCACGCCGGCGCCGTGGCGCTCCGCCAGTTCGATCATCGCGTCGTGCAGCGCTTGCGGCCCCAGATCGCCCGCGGGAATGTTGACCAGATCGCGCGCCAGAAAGGCGCCGTCCGCGATCGCCTCCAGCCGCGCGGCGTCCACGCCCTCAGGCGCGATGAGCTGGGCCTTGGGCGCATCCTTCGACTTGTATTTATCGAATGCGTATTTCGCCAGCAGCCAGCCAAGCGCCTGCTCCTCGGCCTCCTCCTTCGATAGCGAAGAGGCCAGCCGATAGACCCCTTCAGGCGCGGACGCGGCCAGCGACGCCAGAGCGAAGCGCGCGCCCCTGCGCTTGGCCTCGTCTCCCCAGCCGAACAGGACCGCCGCGACGCCGCCCTCCGCATCCGGCAAGAAGCAGGCACGGCCAAGTTTGCCCTTGAACCCGCTCGCCTGCGCCCAGCGGCGCTGCGCAGGAGTCAAAGCGGCCAGCGCCGCCTCAACGCCGTCGGCCGGAACCAGCGTGACGGGCGTCGCCGCGTCCGTTTCCTCAGCAAAACGGGGCGATCTGGAGTCCAATCTGAGATAGGCGGTCTTCGCCTCAGGCATGGCGCGTCTCGTTGGGTTCATCCTCGTCCGCTCCGAAGCGCGGCGGACGCATTCGCCGCCACCCTAGACGGCGATGCGGCGGTGGCAAGTCCCATCGCCGCCGCCGAAGCGGGATGTCATCCGCTCCCCAGCTCCGCCCGGGCTTTCGACAACGCGCCGAGCGACCGGGCTCGCAGGTCCAGCAGCGTCTCGGCCGCGCGCGCGCCTGACCCTCCGTCGCCTGCACGAACCGCGCGCTCCAGCTCCCGCGCGGCCGCGGCCATCGCCGCAAGGCCGATCTGACCGGCGAGACCCGCGAGGTCATGCGCCGGCGCTCGCAGCGCCCCGCATCCCTCATCCCCGCCCGCAACCACGGCAATGGCGTCGAGACGGCGCGCGATCTCGCTTTCCGCCTCCTCCAGAAGCGCGCCAAGCGGCGCTGTCCCCAGAATTTCCCGCAGAGACGCGAAGAGATCTTCATCAAAGACCCGCTCGGACGGATCGGCGGCGTCACGCATCGTCCAGCTCCGCCCGGAACTCGCCGCCCAGCGCGCCGCGCAACCTGCCGAAGGCCAGCCGCAGGCGCGATTTGACCGTGCCGAGCGGCAGATCCAGCTCGGCGGCGATCTCCGCATGGGTCAGACCATCATAGAACGCCATGCCCACGATCGCCCGCTGCGCATCCGGCAACTCCGCCAGCGCCCCGCGAACCGCCGCGTCCCGGCTCTGGTCCGAAAGGACGCGCTCGGCCGGCGCGGGCGGGTCCGGCGTGAACAGCGGATCGTTCGGGTCGGGCTCGGGCCGCGCCCTTCGACGGATCAGGTCGATGCGCCGATTGCGGGCGATGGCGAACAGCCAGGTCGCGGCCGAGGCCTTGGCGGGGTCAAAGCTCGCCGCGCGCCGCCACACGGACACGAACACTTCCTGCGCGGTTTCGTCCGCTTCGCCCGCCTGAGCGCCGGATTTCATCAGGAAGGCGCGAATGCGGCCGGCGTGGCGGCGAAACAGCTCGGCGAACGCGTCGCGATCCTGTGTCAGGCCGACGCGCGCAAGAAGCTCTTCATCCGTCGCCTCCGCGGCCTGAGTCACAAGTATTCCCCTTCAGGATCCGGAAATTCGCGCGCCCACCGACAAAATCGGCGCATTTGGCCAGGGTTCGGGCTGGCGCGGCGCCGCCTATTGACGCTACTATGGGACGGCAAACCACGCAAATAATGTGGAGCGGCCGGAAGCCCGGCCGGGGCGAAAGCGGAGCAGAGTATGAAGTTTAAAGCGATGATCGCAGCCGTGGGGCTTGGCCTCGGCGGCTTGGCGCTCACCGGCGTGACGGCGTTCGCGCAGGTGTCCTCCCGCATCGACGGGTCCGGCGACTGGAGCGTGTTCAAGACGACGACCAGCGAAGGCGCGGTCTGCTGGGTCACAACCGCGCCGACCGAGTGGGTCGCCATGCGCGCAGGCAAGAAGGTCGACGTGAACCGCGGCGACATCTACCTGATGGTGTCGGTCTGGCCCGATCGCGGCGTCAGCAACGAAGTCAGCGTGATCGCGGGCTACCCCTACGCAAAGGATAGCCGCGTCAGAGCCTCGATCGGCGACGCCAATTTCACCATGTACACCGACGGCGAGGGCGCCTGGCTGGGCTCGCCCGACGACGACGGCTCCATGGTCAAGGCGATGAAGCGCGGGCGCTCGGCGACCGTGGTCGGAGAATCCGGGCGCGGCACGGAGACGACCGACACGTTCTCGCTGATGGGCTTTTCGGCGGCGCTGACGGCCGCGGAGAAAGCCTGCGGCTGATCCGGTCACGGGGCTGCGACTTGGCGGAGCCCCCGATTTTGTGATACCTGACGCCCTTTCCCGGGCGGCGCTTGGTTGCGCCGCCCCATTCGCCGTTTCTGGGACAGCGCCTTTTTCCCGGCCGGCACAGGGGTTTGAACGTCATGACCAGCGCCGCCGCGCATCCAGAATCGCGCCCTGCGACCGGCGTCATCCAGCCGGATTTCGCCACCCTGCCCCGGAAAGTCGAGGCGGGCGCGAAGACGAGCCTGCTGGGCCTGTCGCGTGAGGAGATGCGTGAGGCGCTGATCGCCGCGGGAACGCCTGAGCGGCAGGCGAAGATGCGTGTCGGCCAGCTCTGGAGCTGGATCTATCAGCGCGGCCTGACCGATTTCGCGGGCATGACCAACCTGTCGAAGGACTTCCGCGGGCAACTGGCTGAGACCTTCACCCTCGCCCGGCCCGCGATCGTGACCCGGCAGATCAGCCAGGACGGCACCCGCAAGTACCTGCTTCGCATCGCCGGCGGGCATGAGGTGGAGGCGGTCTACATCCCCGAGGAGGATCGCGGCACGCTGTGCGTGTCCTCCCAGGTCGGCTGCACGCTGACCTGCAGCTTCTGCCACACCGGCACGCAGAAACTGGTGCGCAACCTGACTGCGGGCGAGATCGTCGGCCAGATCATGGTTTGCCGCGACGATCTGGGCGAATGGCCGGAGCTGGGCAAGCCGCCCTCTGAGAAACGCCTCCTCTCCAACATCGTGCTGATGGGGATGGGAGAACCGCTCTACAACACCGACGCCGTGCGCGACGCGATGAAGATCGCGATGGATGGCGAGGGGCTGAGCCTTTCCCGCCGACGCATCACCCTGTCGACCTCCGGCGTCGTGCCCGAGATCATCCGCGCGGGCGAAGAGATCGGCTGCATGCTGGCGATCAGCCTGCACGCCACGACCGACGAGGTGCGGAACACGCTGGTGCCGATCAACAAGAAATGGCCGCTGGCGGAGCTTCTGGACGCCTGCCGCAACTACCCACGCCTGTCGAACGCCGAGCGCATCACCTTCGAATACGTGATGCTGAAGGGCGTCAACGACTCCGATGAGGACGCGAAACGGCTGGTCAAGCTGATCGCTGGCATCCCGGCCAAGATCAACCTGATCCCGTTCAACCCCTGGCCGGGCGCGCCTTATGAGCGCTCGGACTGGGAGCGGATCGAGGCCTTCGCCGAGATCGTCAACCGCGCGGGCTACGCCAGCCCTGTGCGCACTCCGCGAGGGCAGGACATCATGGCCGCCTGCGGTCAGCTGAAATCCGCCACCGAGCGGGCGCGCAAGTCCCGCGCCCAGATCGCGGCGGAGACAACCGGCGAGACGGCGGGCGAAGCCGCCGGCTGAAGCGAGAGCTGACCGAATGGCCTTCAGCTTCGATATCAAGCTCCTCATCACGATCACCGCCGTCTTGGTGGTGCTTCTCTTGCGGTGGGGCCTCGTCGCGACGATCCGCAAGCAGTCGGACTATTTCACCGACCGGCAGCGCTGGTGGATCTCACTGGTAAAGAACGTCTCCACCGCGCTGATCCTGGCGATGCTGTTCGTGGTCTGGGCGCCGGAGGTCGAGAAGTTCGCGCTCTCCATCACGGCTGTGGCGGTCGCCGTCGTGATCGCCACAAAGGAATTGCTGCTTTGCGTCTCCGGCGCGATCTGGCGGGGCGCGAGCCGCGCCTTCTCGGTTGGCGACTGGATCGAGGTCGCCGGGCACTCGGGCGAGGTGATCGAGGAGTCGCTGTTCTCGACGACTCTGCAGGAGCTTGACCCGACTGACTTCGAACTGACCGGCCGCACCATCTGGCTACCGAACAGCCAGTTCGTGACCAACCCGGTCGTGAACCAGAACTTTCGCAAACGGTTCATCTTCC
>QKHF01000169.1 GCA_003250135.1 Paracoccaceae bacterium
ACCTCGTCCAGATCCTCCACCTTGTGCACGCCCAACTCCTGCGCCCGCGCCTCGGACAGGAACGGATCGTAGGCGCAGACCTTCATCTTCAAGCCCAGCGCGCGGCTGGCGACCACCGAGCCGATATTGCCGCAGCCGATCAGGCCCAGCGTCTTGCCCGTGATCTCGACGCCCATGAACTTGGATTTCTCCCACTTGCCTGCCTGGGTGGAGGCGTCGGCGGCGGGGATCTGACGGGCGCAGGCGAACATCATCGCGATGGCGTGCTCGGCGGTGGTGATGGAGTTGCCGAACGGCGTGTTCATCACCACGACGCCCTTGGCCGAGGCGGCTGCGATGTCGACATTGTCGACGCCGATCCCGGCGCGGCCGATGACCTTCAGATTGTCGGCCTTGGCGATCAACTCGGCGGTCGCCTTGGTGGCGGAGCGGATGGCGAGGCCGTCATAGTTCCCGATGATCTCGGCCAGTTTCTCGGGGTCCTTGCCCAGCTTGGGCTGGAAGTCGACCTCCACCCCGCGATCACGGAAGATCTGCACGGCGGCGTCGGAAAGTTCGTCGGAAATAAGCACTTTAGGCATGGGTCGTATCCTTGGCGGAGCGCCGTCTTGCAGGCGCATCTGTTCTGATTGGGTGAGGCGCGACCCCGCGCGGGGGCCGCATGTCTCGCTTAAAGCTCGGCCTTGGCGGCGGCGAAGGCCCAGTCGAGCCAAGGCGTCAGCGCCTCGATATCCGAGGTCTCGACCGTGGCGCCGCACCAGATGCGCAGGCCCGCAGGCGCGTCCCGATAGCCATTTACGTCGTAGGCCGCGCCTTCCTCATCAAGAAGCTGCGTCATCCGCTTGGTGAACGCTTTCTGCGCCTTGTCGTCCAGCGCAGCAATGGCCGGATCGACGATCTTCAGGCACACGGAGGTGTTCGAGCGGAAGCTGGGCTCAGCCACCAGATTCTCCACCCAGGGCGTCTGGTCGACCCAGGCCTGAAGCGCGGCGGCGTTGGCGTCGGCGCGGGCGCGCAGGCCCTCCAGTCCGATCTCCTCGGCCCAGTCCAGCGCATCCTCGTAATCGGCGACGCAGAGCATCGAGGGCGTGTTGATGGTCTCGCCCTTGAAGATGCCATCAATCAGTTCGCCGCCCTTGGTGAGGCGGAAGATCTTCGGCATCGGCCGGTCGGGCGCGAAGCTTTCAAGCCGCTCGATGGCGCGGGGGCTGAGGACGATCACGCCATGCGCCGCCTCGCCGCCCATCACCTTCTGCCACGAGAAGGTGACGACATCGAGCTTGTCGAATTCGAGGTCCTGCGCGAAAGCCGCCGAGGTGGCGTCGCAGATCACCAGCCCGTCCCGGGTGGCCGACAGCCAGTCGGCGTTAGGCACGCGCGCGCCTGAGGTTGTGCCGTTCCAGGTGAACACCACATCGGCGGCGCCGCGGACCTGATGCAGGTTCGGCAACTCGCCGTAGCCCGCTTCCAGAACCCGGCAATCGTTCAGCTTCAGCTGCTTGACCGCGTCGGTGGCCCAGCCCTTGCCGAAGCTTTCCCACACGAGGATGTCGACCGGGCGGGCGCCCAGCAGCGACCACATCGCCATCTCGACCGCACCGGTGTCGGACGCAGGCACAATGCCCACTTTGTACCCCTCGGGCACATTCAGCAGCGCCGCGGTGCGGTCAATCACCGATTTCAGCTGCGCCTTCAGCGGTCCGGCGCGATGCGACCGGCCAAGCTGCGCCTTCGCCGCGACGGCCTCAATGGACCAGCCGGGACGCTTGGGGCAGGGACCTGAAGAAAATTCGGGGCGCGCAGGCTTCACCTGCGGCTTGGGGGGGAGGCTCATAGACGGCTCCAACGTCAGGGCGAAGTTCCTGAGCCCGCCTCCGCTCGCCCATACCCGGCGACGCGCCCGCGATGCAGAAACGTTAATTTCGCTGAGTCGTCAATGGGGAAAATGTGTATTCCGCAGATGCGAATTTGCGGTGCAGCATTGTAACAAAAGGAATACTCGGTCCAAGACATTGGGGAAAAATTTGTGGAAAATCCGAGCATGAGCGACTCCGGCGACATCCCGATTCGACGTGCGAGACCCGCCGACGCGCCGAAATTGACGCCATTGATCAACAGCGCAGGCGAAGGAATTCCCCTTCATCTCTGGCGCTCCATGGCGCCTGCAGGCGAGGACCCATGGGATTTCGCGGCCCGCAGATGGGCGGAGAAACTCGAAGATATCGAGGTGAGCGTGGTGGATTTCGGCGCCGGACCGGTCGCCTGCCTCGTCGGCTATCCGACGCCGAAAACGCCGCGGCCGATTCCGGACGACACTCCGGCGATGTTTCGCCCTGCGCTTGAACTGGAGAATCTCGCGCCGGGCAGTTGGTACATTAACATGTTGGCGAGCGAACCGGCGTTTCGCGGCCGCGGGTTGGCCTCCGCCCTGTTGAAGCAGGCCGAGATGCTGGCGCGCAAGGATGATTGCGACCAGCTATCCTTGATCGTCGCCGACAAAAAGATCGACGCGATAAGACTTTACCGGACATTTGGATTTGTCGAGACGGCCCGCCGGCCGATCGTCGAGGGCGAGAACTGGTCCTCGGACAGCGACGAGTGGATGCTGATGCTGCGCGCCCTCTAGGGCGCGAAAAAGCCCGCGCGGACAGGGAATGGAGCCGCGCGGGCCTGGGCGCCTGGACGTCGTCGGCGTCGTCAGCGCCAGAAGGGTTTCTCCGCCTCCCTCAGCGCCGCCTCGCGGGTCAGGCCGATGTCGAGCAGCAGGCGCGGCTCCATCGTGGCGAGTGCGCGGCGAGATCGGGCGCGGTGCGACCAGCGGGTCACCAACCGCGCGAACTCCATCGCCATCTGCGACGCCACCGGAATGGTGTTGTGCGCCGACAGTTCGGTGGCGATGCTGGCGTGCCGCGTGAGGCTTGCGCCATTGTGTCCATTCATTGTATGCATAACAGCCTCCTTTTCGCTGGTGTTGATTGCATGTAAGTGTGGTACAATACGAATCAATGGAAGGATACAAGTTTATTGTAATGGGTACAATTTGGACTCCTGAACCTCTGCCCGCCGACCAGCCCAAGTACATGGCGCTGGTCGAGGCGATCGAACGCGCCATCGGCGACGGCGCGCTGAAACCCGGCGACAAGCTGCCGCCGGTGCGGGATCTGGCGTGGGAGATGCAGGTGACGCCGGGCACGGTCGCCCGCGCCTATCGCATCGGCGTGGAGCGCGGCGCGCTGGAGGCGACGGTCGGGCGCGGCACCTTCGTACGAGAATCCCGACCGCGCGACGAAGGCTTGATGGCGCTGACGACGCCGATCCAGCGCCCGTCCCAATTCGATCTTCGCGGCAACTGGGCGCCCGCCGTCGGACAGGACGCGGTGATCTCGGCGGCGCTCCGACGCATGCTGGACCGCGACGGCCCCCTGCCCATGACCGACTATCACCGCCACGGTCAGGATTTTCGGCAGCGCGAGGCGGTGGCGACCTGGCTGAAAGGCGGCGGCCTGCCCGCAACGGCGGATCGCGTCGTGATGACGGCCGGCGCGCATCAGGCCGCTTTGACCGCCATACTGGCGACAGCCCGCCGCCCGAACCCGATGATCCTGATGGAGGAGCTGGCCTTCAT
>QKHF01000117.1 GCA_003250135.1 Paracoccaceae bacterium
CGCCTCGGCGCTGGCCTGGGTGTGAAGCTCCAGATCGTGGCGGGCGTTGTAGGCGGTGAAGCCCACGTTCAACTCATCGCCGGGATCGTCCGGGCCGGAGGTCAGCGGCCCGTTGTGCTTGGCGATGCCCTCCAGCGTCTCCCAAGTCAGGTTCAGCCCGTCGAACTCGGCGTAGCGGCGCTCCAGCTCGGTCACGATTTTCAGCGCCTGCGCGTTATGGTCGAACCCGCCATAATCCGCCATGCAGTCATGAAGCGCGTCCTCGCCCGTGTGCCCGAACGGCGTGTGGCCAAGGTCATGCGCCAACGCCACCGCCTCAGCCAATTCCTCGTTCAGGCCCAGCGTGCGGGTGATGGTGCGGGCGATCTGGGCGACCTCGATCGAATGTGTCAGCCGGGTGCGATAATAATCGCCCTCATGCTCCACGAAGACCTGGGTCTTGTGCTTTAGGCGCCGGAAGGCCGAGGAATGGATGATCCGGTCCCGGTCGCGCTGAAAGCAGGATCTGTGCGCGCTGCCCTGCTCCGCATGCAGGCGGCCGCGCGATTTTTCGGGATCGCAGGCGTAGGGGGCGGTTTGAAATTCGGTCATCGCGCGCGTATATCCGGCCCAGGGTTGGCGAGGCATGAACGTCGCCTTACCTTTAGGCAATAAAGCCCTGCGACCGCAAAAGGTTTAGAAGCGCATGGACCTGCGTCTGCCAGTCACCGTCACCGACCGGGCCTTCGCCCGGCTGGCCGAGATCGCCGCCGAAGCGGGCGAGGCGAAAGCGCTGCGCGTCGCGGTGCTGGGCGGGGGCTGCTCCGGCTTCCAGTACGACATGCAGCTTGAGGATGCGCCCGCCGCCGACGATCTGGTGATCGAGAAGGACGGGATGCGGGTGCTGATCGACCCGGACTCCCGGCCCTTCCTCGAAGGCTCGGTGATCGACTTCACCGACGAGTTGATCGGCGCGCGTTTCGCGGTTCAGAACCCGAACGCGGCCTCGACCTGCGGCTGCGGAACCAGCTTCTCGATCTGAAACAGTCAGCCCTTGCGGATCGGCTCCACCCGGCAGGCGGTCTCTCCGTGCGCGCCATTGTTCCAGGTATAACGGCACCGCAGGCTCTCACCGTTCGACTTGAGGGTCAGGCAACCGCCGGTCCAACCACGCGTGCGCGCCAGACAGACACGAGAGCCGTCCCAGCTTTCAACGGAGGTGAAGACGCGCGGCAGATAGCGACGGCCGTCCCAGATCG
Organism: Paracoccaceae bacterium; assembly: GCA_003250135.1. Lineage (GTDB taxonomy): Bacteria > Pseudomonadota > Alphaproteobacteria > Rhodobacterales > Rhodobacteraceae > SZUA-547. The sequence goes on from QKHF01000117.1 coordinate 1,239, forward strand.
CCACCCGAGCCGCTCCGCCCTTCAGGAACTGGATCTTGTGCGATTGCGGGCGGCCCATCTTGACCTCCGCACCCGACGCGCCGCCGAACTTCTTGATCACGTTTGACGCCGAAACCGGGGAATAGGCGCCCGCGACAGCGAGCTCGCGGTCCGGCGCGAAGGTCTCTTGCGCCTTGACCCCGCCAGCGGCCAGTGCAAGCGCGACTACGATGTAACCAATGCGTGCGGTCTTCGACATTTTCATTCCCCTCGTTCGCATGCCAGCAGACAGATTCAACGGGGAAAGCCTAGCAAATTTTACCCAGTTTTGATGATTTTTGGATTTAACATATCAATATAAAGCTATGACTTGGCGTGATTTTCCATCAAAGGCGTCTGTTCAGGCTCTGGTTTGCGCTCACCGGAGCGCCTATATTACAGAGCCAAAAATCATCACCAGACGGTCTTCAACCGACCCATTTCCGTGACGAATGCGCCAATCAGCTGGCGCGGATCGGCGTCACTTGGCAGGCGGTTTCACCGCTGGCGCCGTTATTCCAGAGATACTCGCACCGGAAGTCGCTGCCATTGGTGGTGAGCGTCAGACATCCTCCGGTCCAGCCCCGGGTCCGCGCCAGGCAGATGCGGGCGCCCTGCCGGCTCTCCACCGCGGTGAACACACTGGGCAGATAGCGCGTTCCATCCCAGATATGAACCCGCGCGGCGCCGCCGGTCAGAAACTGGATGCGGTGCGCCTGCGGATGGTCGAGCGAAACCTCGGCGCCTGACGGCCCGCCGAAAACGTCGAGCACCAGATCGGCGGCGATGGGCGCATAACTGTAATCAGCCACCTCTAGCCCCGCAGTGGAGCCATTCGCCTCCCGTCGCTGCCGCTCCAGCCAGGCGCGCTCCTCTGGCCCCATACCGCCCACGAACTCATCAGAAAAATCCGGTTGGGATCGGGCGGCTGCGGAGGAAGAGTCGACAGGTTCGGCGACGCCGCCGCCGCATCCAGCCGTCAGAAAAAACGCTACTGCTAGGGCTCTCCGGCCCATCATGCTCAACATATCGCCTGCCTCTTTTCTTTGAAGGTATGCGAAGAACCCGATTCGGTCGACGTTTTGGTTTCGGGGGCTGTTGACGACCCGACCACTGCGCCGCACTCTCGCGCCTCTCTCTCCAACCGGAACCGACCGCCCCATGAAGATCGCCACCTTCAACATCAACGGGATCAAGGCCCGCCTGCCTGCGCTTCTGGACTGGCTGAAACAGGCCGACCCGGATGTGGCGCTGCTGCAGGAGATCAAGTCCCTCGACGAAAACTTCCCGCGCCAGCCTATCGAGGACCTTGGCTACAATGTGGAGACGCACGGGCAGAAAGCGTTCAACGGCGTGGCGATCCTCTCCAAGCGCCCGATCGAGGACGTGACGCGCGGCCTGCCCGGCGACGACGAGGACGAACAGGCCCGCTGGATCGAGGCGACGATCAGCGGCGACAAGGGCGCGATCCGGGTCTGCGGCCTCTACCTGCCGAACGGCAACCCGGCGCCGGGGCCGAAATACGATTACAAGCTGTCATGGATGGAGCGGCTGATGGCGCGCGCCGAGACGCTGCTGGCTGCCGAGGAGCCGGCGCTGATGGCCGGGGACTACAACGTCATCGCCGAGGCCGACGACGCGCATTACCCAGAGAAATGGCGCGAGGACGCGCTGATGCTGCCCGAGACGCGGGCGGCGTGGCGACGGGTGGTCAATCTCGGCTTCACCAACGCGCTGAGGGCGCTGCATCCGGAGCCGATGACCTACAGCTTCTGGGATTATCAGGCGGGTGCCTGGCAGAAGAATGACGGCATCCTGATCGACCACATCCTCTTGACCCCACAGGCCGCCGACCGGCTGATCGCCTCAGGCGTCGACAAATCGGTGCGAGCCCGTGAGAAGCCCTCGGACCATGTGCCGGCCTGGTGCGAGTTGGGGGTTTAGGCGATGGTTACACGACGGATTTGGCTGCGCAATCGCTAGAACTACAATGTTCCCTTCCTCACTTGGGTGCAGATTGTGGGGCTGGAATACATGCAGCTTTGTCGGCTTGGGCATTGCGCCAACACCGCACAGATTGACACCTCAGTTTTAAGGTTCAACTCTGACGCAAAAATCATGTTCGCCACGACCGATTTTCGATAGTCTTCTAGCGCTAGTTCATAAGTTTACTGAGGGACATATGAGCCAAGGATTAACAGACACTGGCACTAAGATATGCCCGTTTTGCGCGGAAACGATAAAGGCGGCAGCAGTCAAGTGTCGTTTTTGTGGCAGCGACTTGTCCAACACTGAACAAAAGAACAAGAGTGCGCGACACAGAATTGTTAACGGCAAGTGTGAGATTTGCGGCTGCAGCGACGCC
>QKHF01000268.1 GCA_003250135.1 Paracoccaceae bacterium
GCTGGGCTATGCGGGCTGGGCGCCCGGACAGCTTGAGGATGAGCTGCAACGCAATGGGTGGCTCTATTGCGACGCTGACGACACGCTGCTGTTCGGCGAAGACGACAAAGAGAAATGGAACGCGGCGCTTCGAAAGATCGGCGTCGACCCCGCGATGCTGTCGGCAATCGGCGGCAGCGCGTGAACTTTCCCTAGCGCGCGTCGGTCGCGCCGCGCCGGTCTTCCCTCAACGCCGCATAAAGCACGTGGTCGCGCCAGCGACCATTGATCTGCAGATAGGCCTGCGCCACGCCCTCATACTTGAACGCGCATTTCTCCAGCAGGCGGCGCGAGGCCTGGTTCTCCGGCAGGCAGGCGGCTTCGACCCGGCTGACGTCGAGCTTGCGGAAGGCGAAGTCGCGCACCGCGTTCAGCGCCTCTTTCATGTAGCCGCGCCGGGCGTAACGCTCGCCGACCCAGTATCCCACGGTCACGGCCATCGAGGGGCCCCGGCGCACATTGTCCAGCGTCACCGCCCCGACCAGCGCGCCGTCGCGCTTGCGGAACAGGAACAGCGGATAGGCGCGCTTCTCCCGGATCGAGCGGGCCGCCCACGTGACCCGACGCTTGAACGCCTCGCGGGTCAGGTGATCCGGCGCCCAGCGCGGCTCCCACGGGGTCAGGAACGCGCGGCTCTCGCGCCTGAGACCGGACCAGTCCTCGAAATCGTCCAGCCGCGGCGGACGCAGAACCAGCCGCTCGGTCGAGAGTTCAAGGCTTCGGTACTCGGCGCTCCAGAACATCGGGACCGGCCGGGCGATCAGGCCGCCAGCCGCGCGGCCAGCGCCTCGGCGTCGGGGGCGTCCTGAACCGGGCCATAAAGCGCCAGCGCGGGCGCGCCCTCGGCCAATCGCTCGGCCGCCGCGCGGGTCGCGGCCAGGTCCACCGCGTCGATCTTGGCTGCGGTCTCCTCGATGGGCGGCACCCGGCCCCAGATCATCAGGCTGCGCGCCAGACGCTCACACCGCCCGGACGGGGATTCGAGCCCCATCAGCAGCCCCGCTTTCATCTGGGCCCGGGCGCGCGAGGCCTCGGCCTCGGTCAGGTCCTCCGCAGCGCGCTTCAACTCATCCACCGCCAGTTCGGCGAGGCCCCGAATCTCCTCGCCGCCCGTCCCGGCGTAGATCGTGGTCATGCCCGCGTCGGACCAGCCCGCCGCCTGCGCGTAGACGGAGTAGCAGAGGCCGCGCTTCTCCCGCGCCTCCTGGAACAGGCGCGAGGACATCCCGCCGCCAAAGGCGATGGAGAACACCTGGCCCGCATAGAACGCCGGATCGCGATAGCCCGGCCCCGGCAGCGCGAGGGCGAGATGCGCCTGCTCAAGCGCCTTGACGCTGCGCCGCTCGCCGCCGGCGTAAAGCGCGGGCGTCTGGTCCGCCAGCGCGGCGGGAGACATGTCGCCGAACAGCGCCTCGGCCTGTCTGACGATCTGGTCGTGATCGACGGCGCCCGCCGCCGACAGGATCATGCGGCCGGGGGTGTAGTGCGCGCCCACGAACTCGTTCAGATGACCACGGTCGAAGCGCTTCACCCGCTCGGCCGGTCCGAGGATCGAGCGGCCCATGGGCTGGTCCGGGAAGGCCGCCTCCTGCAGCCAGTCGAAGATCACGTCGTCGGGCGTGTCGAGCACCTGCCCGATCTCCTGCAGGATCACGCCGCGCTCACGCAGGATCTCTTCTTCCGCGAAGACCGGCGCGCGCAGGATGTCGGCGACGACGTCAAGGGCGAGCGCCGTGTCCTCCTCCAGCACCCGGGCGTAATAGGCGGTCGCCTCGCGGCTGGTGTAGGCGTTTAGATACCCGCCGACGTCCTCGATCTCCTCGGCGATCTGCAGCGCGCTGCGCCGCTCGGTGCCCTTGAACGCCATATGCTCGAGGAAATGAGCGACGCCGTTCTCGTCCTCCCGCTCATGCCGCCCGCCCGCGGCGATCCAGACGCCCAGCGTGGCCGAGGCGAGGCCCGGCATCCGCTCTGTGACGATGCGGAACCCGTTGGGCAGCGTGTGAATCTGGACGGTCACGTCGCGCGCGCCTTTCTGATCAGGGACTCGATGGCGCCAAGGTCGTTCGGAACCACGGTCAGCCTCTCCTCCCTCTCATAAAGGTCGGCCATGCGCGGCGGCAAGGCCGGGCGCACGCCGCAGGCGGCCTCGACCGCATCGGGGAACTTGGCGGGATGCGCGGTGGCCAGCGTGATCATCGGGGTCGCGCGGTCGCCGCGCACATCGCCCGCCGCCTTCACGCCCACCGCGGTATGGGGGTCGAGCACCTGACCCGTCTCCCTGCGGATGCGGGCGATGGTCGCCGAGGTCTCCGCCTCATTGGCGCGGGCGCTGTCGAATTCCTCGGCCAGCTGTTCCCGCGCGCCCTGCGACAGCGTGAACGCGCCTTTCGAGGACAGCTCCTCCATCAGCCCGGCCACCGCCGCGCCTTCCCGGTCGTAAAGCTCGAACAGCAGCCGCTCGAAGTTGGAGCTGACCTGAATGTCCATCGAAGGCGAGATGGTCGGCGTCACCCCGGTGCGAGTGTAGGACCCGGTCCTGAGCGTCCGGTGCAGGATGTCGTTCTCGTTGGTCGCCACGATCAGCCGGTCGACGGGCAGGCCCAAGCGCTTGGCGACATAGCCCGCGAAGACGTCGCCGAAATTGCCGGTGGGGACGGAGAACGAGACCTTGCGCGCGGGCGCGCCCAGCGCCACCGCGGCGGTGAAAAAATAGACGGATTGCGCCAGCACCCGCGCCCAATTGATCGAGTTGACCGCGGCGAGACCCACCTCGTCGCGGAAGGCGAAGTCGTTGAACATCGCCTTCACCAGCGCCTGGCAGTCGTCGAAATCGCCCTCGACCGCGAGCGCGTGGACGTTCGCCTCCGAAGGCGTCGTCATCTGGCGGCGCTGCACCTCCGACACCCGGCCATGCGGGTAGAGGATGAAGACGTCGACCGCATCGAGGCCCCGGAACGCCTCGATCGCCGCCGAGCCGGTGTCGCCCGAGGTCGCGCCGACGATGGTGACTCGCTGGCCGCGCCTTGTCAGCGCCGCCTCGAACAGCTGGCCGATCAGCTGCATGGCGACGTCCTTGAAGGCCAGCGTCGGCCCATGGTGCAGCTCCAGCACCCAGTCGTTGACGTCGATCTGGGCCAGCGGACAGCGCGCGACATGGCCAAAATTGGCGTAGGCGCGGGCGAGGATGTCGCGAAACTCCTGCTCGCCGAACGCGTCGCCGATGAAGGGGCGCATGACCGCCTCGGCCACGGCTTCATAGCTCTGGCCAGCGAACCCTGCGATGGTTTCCGCGCTGAGGGAGGGCCAGCTTTCCGGCACGTAGAGGCCGCCATCGCGGGCAAGCCCGGTCAGCATCGTCTCCTCGAAATCCAGAACCGGGGCCGCGCCCCGCGTGCTGACATATCTCACTGGTCCGGTCTCCCCTCGATCAGGCCGCGACAGGCTATAGACCGCATGGCGCGCCGTCGCAATCAGCCCCGCGCCCGACGCCGCGCGCGGCGCACCAGCACCACCGCGAAACCCGCCCAGATCGCCGCCATCGAGAACCAGGTGACGGCGTATTGCAGGTGGTC
>QKHF01000084.1 GCA_003250135.1 Paracoccaceae bacterium
GCCTGAGAGCGCGTCTCCCTCGGCGGCCCCGACCCCGGTCGGCGCCAAGACCGGCGGCGTTCTGGCCCCGGTTGACGAGGCCGCCTTCGGCAAGGCCCACGCCTCGCCCTCGGTTCGCGCCTTCGCCCGTCAATTGGGCGTCGACCTGGGCAAGATCGGCGGCTCCGGCCGCAAGGGCCGAATCCTGCGCGAGGACGTGACCAATGCGTTCAAGGCCACGTCCGCCCCCGCCGCTGGGGCTGGCAAGGCCGCCGCTCCGGCGGGCGGCGCGGGCATTCCGCCGATCCCGGCGGTCGACTTCTCGAAGTTCGGCCCGATCGAGAATGTCGAGATGGGGCGGATCAAGAAGATCTCCGGTCCCGCCCTGCACCGCGCCTGGCTGAACATTCCGATGGTCACGCTGGACGAGGACGCCGACATCACCGAGCTGGAGGCGTATCGCAAGGAACTGGACGCGAAGGCGAAGGACGACGGCTATCGCGTGACGCTGCTCAGCTTCGTCATCAAGGCGGTCGTCCCCTGCCTCAAGGAGTTCTGGGAAGTCAACTCGTCGGTCCATCCGGACGGCGACAAGCTGATCAAGAAGAACTTCTACAACATCGGCTTCGCGGCCGACACGCCGCAGGGCCTGATGGTTCCGGTGATCAAGGACGCGGACCGCAAGGGCATCGTCGAGATCTCGAAGGAGCTCGGCGCGCTCAGCGCCAAGGCGCGCGACGGCGCGCTGAAGGGTCCGGACATGCAGGGCGCGACCTTCACGATCTCGTCGCTCGGCGGCATCGGCGGCACCGGCTTCACGCCGCTGGTCAACGCGCCCGAGGTTGCGATCCTCGGCCTGACCCGCGGCAAGATGCAGCCGGTCTGGAACAAGGCGAAGGAGGAGTTCGAGCCGCGTCTGATCCAGCCGCTCTCGCTGACCTTTGACCACCGCGCCATCGACGGCGCGCTGGGCGCCAAGTTCAACGCCAGGCTGGCCTACCTGCTCGGCGACGTTCGCCGGCTGATGCTGTAAGGGGGCGCGGACAATGGCTAATATTGAAGTCAAAGTCCCGGATATCGGCGATTTCTCCGATGTTCCGGTCATCTCGGTCTTCGTCTCCGTCGGGGACGTGGTGGCCGAGGAAGACGCGCTGGTCGAGCTGGAATCCGACAAGGCCACGATGGAAGTCCCCTCGCCCGCTGCGGGCAAGGTGGTCGAGCTGAAGGTCAAGGAAGGCGACAGCGTTTCCGAGGGCAGCGTCGTGCTGGTCCTCGAGGCGTCCGGCGCGGCGGAGGCTCCGGCCCCCGCTCCCGCCGCGGCCGCCCCTGCGGCGGCTCCGGCTGCGCCCGCGGCCCCGTCGGTGCAGGCCACCAAGGCCACCGTCAAGGGCGACCATCACGCGTCTATGGTCGTTCTCGGCTCCGGCCCCGGCGGCTACACCGCGGCCTTCCGCGCGGCCGACCTCGGGATGGACACCATCCTGATCGAGCGCAACCCGACGCTCGGCGGCGTCTGCCTGAACGTGGGCTGTATCCCGTCCAAAGCGCTTCTACACGCGGCCAAGGTGATCACCGAGGCCGAGGAGATGGATCACTACGGCGTCAAGTTCACCAAGCCGAAAGTGGATATCGACAAGCTGCGCGGCTGGAAGGAAGACGTCATCGGCAAGCTGACCGGCGGTCTCGCCGGCCTCGCCAAGGGCCGCAAGGTCAAGATCGTGAACGGCTACGGCAAATTCGTCGGCCCCAACATGATCGAGGTCGACGATAACGGCAAGAAGAGCACGGTCTCCTTCGACCAGTGCATCATCGCCGCGGGTTCAGAGCCGGTGCAACTGCCCTTCATCCCGCATGACGACAAGCGGGTGATCGACTCCACCGGCGCGCTGGAGCTGGACGGCGTGCCGAAGCGCCTGCTGGTCCTCGGCGGCGGCATCATCGGCCTGGAGATGGGCTGCGTCTATGACGCGCTCGGCTCGAAGGTCACCGTCGTCGAATTCATGGATCAGATCATCCCCGGCGCCGACAAGGACATCGTCAAGCCGCTGCATGACCGCATCAAGGGCCGCTACGAGAACATCTTCGTCAAGACGAAGGTGACGGCCGTTGAGGCCCAGAAGGGTGGCCTGAAGGTGACCATGGAAGGCCCGGACGGCGTGATGACCGACACCTTCGACAAGGTGCTGGTCTCTGTCGGCCGCCGGCCGAACGGCAAGCTGATCGCGGCGGACGCGGCGGGCGTGTCGGTCAACGAGCAGGGCTTCATCCCTGTCGACAACCAGCAGCGCACCAATGTCGGCCATATCTACGCCATCGGCGACGTGGTCGGCCAGCCGATGCTGGCGCACAAGGCGGTTCATGAGGGCAAGGTCGCGGCCGAGGTCGCCTCGGGTGAGAAGCGCGCCTTCGACGCCCGCGTGATCCCGTCAGTCGCCTATACCGACCCCGAGGTGGCGTGGGTCGGCCTGACCGAGGCGCAGGCTAAGGAGAAGAAGATCAAGTTCGGCAAGGGCGTGTTCCCCTGGGCCGCGTCTGGTCGCTCTCTCAGCCTTGGCCGCAGCGAGGGCGTCACCAAGGTCCTCTTCGACGAAGAGACCGAGCAGGTGATCGGCGCCGGCATAGTCGGCCCGAACGCCGGCGATCTGATCGCAGAGGTGGCGCTGGCCATCGAGATGGGTTGCGACGCGACCGATCTGGGCCACACCATCCACCCGCACCCGACCCTCAGCGAGACGGTCAACTTCGCGGCGGAGATGTACGAGGGCACGATCACCGACCTCATCCCGCCGAAGAAGAAGAAAAAGCACTAAGGCTCCGGCTGGTGCGAGAGATTGGGGCGCGGCCTGCGGGTCGCGCCCTTCGTCTTTTCAGGACCCCGCGGCCAAGACGCCCTTGCCCTCCCCCCGCAAGGCGGAGTACATCGAAACCCATGACGAACTCGCGGAACAAGCTGTGGTGGGGAACGCTCTGAAGGGCGGCCCTCGGCTATTTCGCGCGCGAAATCGGATTGAGACAGCCGCCTTGGGGCTCCCGGGCGGTTTTTTAATGCCCGCGCGCGAGCCCCAACCTGGCGGCCGGGATAGGAGTGTTGGGCCATGAGCGCGGCTCAGACGAACGAGCAGGTCAGCTTCGTGACCGATGGCGGGGTGACGGTGACCCGCCGCCGAGAGCAGATCCCCTATGGCGGCGCCATGCAGCCCTTCATCGAGGGGCTGGATGCGCGCCGCGGCGCGGTCTTTTCCTCCAACTACGAATATCCCGGCCGCTACACGCGCTGGGACGCCGCCGTCATCGATCCGCCGATCGCCATCGAGAGCCGCGGACGCCGGATGCGCATCCGCGCGCTCAATGACCGGGGCGAGCCGCTGCTCGCCATGATCGCCGAGGCGCTGCAGGACTGCCCCGAGATCGCCGAGCGCCACGAGGAGCCGCGCGCCCTGCATCTGACCGTGCGCGAGCCGGACCGCATCTACGCCGAGGAGGAGCGTTCGCGTGCGCCGACGGTCTTCTCCGTGCTGCGCGCCATCGCCGATCTCTTCCACAATGAAGAAGATTCCGATCTCGGCCTCTACGGCGCTTTCGGCTACGACCTCGCCTTCCAATTCGAC
>QKHF01000253.1 GCA_003250135.1 Paracoccaceae bacterium
GGGCGAAATTCTTTGTCGCGCGCCACCACGGCCAGCCGGTCGGATGCGGCGTTCTCGCCGGAGACGGCGACACCCGTGAAATCAGCCGGGTCTACACGGTGGAGGCTGCGCGCCACCAGCGCGTCGCCTATCGCCTGATCGCCGAGATGGAGCGCGCGGCGCGCACTTCCGGCGCGAAACTGATCCAGCTGGAGGCCGGGCGCTGGCAGACCGAGGCGCTGGAGTTCTTCGAGCGCGCCGGGTACGAGCCGGGTCCGCCCTACGGCCGGTTCGAGGACGCGGACGACAGGACCCTCTCCGCCGTAATGTTCTACGACAAGTCTCTCTGAAGCCTGGGCCGTCGCGGGCTTACAGATCGCGATAGCTGGCGCGGGTCGCGAAGACCTCGTCCACATAGGCCGCCGAACCGGGCGCGACGCCCTCAGCCACCATCTTCTCGACATGCCCGGCCCAGCGGTCGCCGTCCAGGCCCTGCGCGGCCGCTTCCTGCCGCAGACGCTTCAGTCGCCCCGGGCCGACATGATAGGCGGCCACGGCGAAGCGCAGCCGGGTTTCATCGCTGAGGTTCGGCTCGTCCAGCCAGACGTCCAACAGCCGCCGGAAATAGCGCGCGCCGATCTCGACGCCCTGCTCCGGGTCGGTCAGATCCCAGATGCTCGCGCCCATGCCCAGCGCCGTCTCAGGCAGCACCTGCATCAGGCCGCGTGCGCCGTTCGGGCCCACAGCCTCCGGATCGAAGCGGGATTCCTTCTTGGCGATCGCCGCAAGCAATCGCCAGTCGAGGTCGTGCTTGGCCCCAACGTCCTGAAATAACTTCTGGAACGGCGGCTCGGCCGAGGCCGGCGACGCGCTGATCAGAAGCGAAAACGCGAGAAGAACAGAAGCGAAAAACCGCATGACGCCTGAACCTGTTTCGCGACCCCCGCTCGCCTGCCGCCTTCGGGTTCGCCGTTAACTGCCTCGACCGCGTAAATAATCGTCCTTCGTGGCGAGAGGAAGTCACACAGTGCGGCCATTCCGTCGCGGCCATTCCACGATGTGGGATAAGAAAGCCAAACACCCGTCGCAGATTAACCAATTCAGCATAACAGATGTGTGAATGCGATGCGTCGCGCGTCGCGAAACGCTTGGCGGGGGCGGTGGAGCGGTTCGAGATCAATATCGGCGCCGACCAGTTGGTCGGCTACTGGCACTGGCCAGAGGGCGCTCCGCGCTCGAAGCGGCCGGTTGTTGTGATGGGCCACGGGTTCGGCACCGAATGGACCTTCGGCACCACTGACACCATCCGGGACTTCACGGAATCCGGGTTCGCCGTCGTCACCTTCGATTATCGTCATTTCGGCGAAAGCGGCGGCCGGCCCCGGCACCTGTTGCTGATCCATAAACAATTGGAGGACTGGCGCAGAGTGCTCGCCTATGTGCGCGAGGATGAGCGCATCGACGCGGCCCGGCTTGCGGTCTGGGGCGCGTCGTTGGGCGGCGGGCATGCGATGACCATGGCGGCGGAAAAGAACGGGATCTCCGCCGCCGTGCTGCAGGCGCCCCATTGCAGCGCCTTTGATGCGATGAGTTCGTTCCCGACCTTCAACGCCTTCGTTTCGGCGCAACACGCCCTTCTGGACCTCTACATGGCCCCGTTCGGCGGGGTGCATAAGATCCCGATGATCAATGAACCCGGCCGCTTGGGCGCTGTCACGTTCGCAGGTTGGGCGGAGGAGGCGAAGCGGTTCATCCCCAAGGGCAGCAACTGGCGGAACGAGATCCCCGCCCGCTCGCTCCTGTCCCTCGGCCGCTACAGCCCCGGCCAATTCGCGCCCCGCATCAAGTGCCCGGTCTGCATCCACTACGGAAAGAAGGATTTCGCCGTCCCGCCCCATTCGGTCGAGCGTACCGCGAAGAAGATCGAGGATGTCGAAATCCATCCCTACGACGGCGAGCATTTCGACATCTACCATGGGCCGCTCAGGGCCGAGATCACCTCGGCGCAGGTGGATTTCCTGCAGCGCCGGGTCTAGACTCCGCCGCTCGAAACTCCGCGTGCGAAAGGCGTCGTTGATGGCTGAGAGTGACGGCGCGCGCGCATCCAATTCGCGGCCGGCGACGCTGACGGGTACGAACTTCTTATGGGGCGATGGAGCCGCCTTCTGGCCGGTTCGTTCATCGACTTCGCCGGATTTTCCCCCGAGCTTTCGACCCTCGACGTCGGCTGCGGCACCGGCGCTTTCGCCGAGGTTCTCGGCGCGCGCGGCGGCGGCGCGATCACCGGCGTCGATCTGGCCGAGTCTTACGTGCGCGCGGCGGCCGAACGGATGCCCGCGCCGCGTTTCACATTTCGGGTCGCAGACGCCTGCGATTTGCCGTTCGAAGACGACACGTTCGAGCAGGTCGCGTCCCTCCTCGTCCTGCACTTCGTGCCCGATCCCGCGCAAGCGCTGAAGGAAATGCGCCGCGTCGCCAAGCCGGGCGCCTCGGTCGCAGCCGCGGTCTGGGACGCGCGCGGCGGCATGGTGTTCAACCGCATCTTTTTCGACACTGCGGCCGCGATCGACCCGGAGGCCGACAGGAGACGCGCGGCGAATTACACCCGTCCCCTGACCCGGCCCGGCGAATTGGGCGCCGCGCTGCGCGACGCCGGCTTCCACAATGTGCGCGAGGATACGCGGATGATCCGCATGACCTACGCGAATTTCGAGGACTACTGGACCGCGGCGGACGCCGGCCAGGGGCCAATCGGGGACTACGCGAAATCCGCCGCGCCGGACATGCTGGAAAAGGTGAAGCAAGCGGTGCGCCGCGCCTATCTGGACGGCGAGGCGGACGGGCCACGCTCTTACGCTTGCGTCGCCTGGGTCGCAGCGGGAGCCGCCTAGCGCAGTTTCGGCGGCTTGGCGGGGTCGCTGCCCGGAGCCTGCGGTTCGGCGGGCGCGGAAGCCTCCACCACCGCATGCAGGCCGATCCCGACCCGGCGGGCGACCTCCAGCGGCTTCGCGCCTTCCTCGACCAGCGCAAGATCCGGCGGCCGCTCGCCCGGCGTGGCGAACTGCACGGCGCGGGCGATGCCTTCGGCCAGCGCTTCGGCGAGCCCGCCGTCCTCGGTCGCGACCCCGGCCTGCGGCGACAGGATCAGCGCCATTCCCGCCGGGCCCTCGCTGGTCTCGGCCGAAACCAGCCACGCCTCCGCCACCACGTCGGAGAATTCGGCCAGCCGCTCGGCCAGCGCCTGCAGCAGCGCCGCCTCCGGCGACACAGGCGCCGACAGAAGGACCTGCGAGAGATCGCGGATCTCCACCGGCGTGGTCAGCGCCTCGGCGATCCATGCGACCACCTCCACCGGCAGCAGCGTGGCTGAAGGCGACGGCCCCAGATTGACGCCGATCTGCGCCCCGGCCCGCGCCGCCATCTCGATCACCGTTCGGCCCGGCGCGGCGGCGTAGCCCGTCGGCTTCTCCACGAACTCGGCCAGCCGCTCTTCGGTGTCGAACACCAGCACGGTCGGCCCGCCCTCCAGCTCCAGCGCCATGGGCGAGACGTCCTCGCTCTCCGGGTCGCCCTCGATCGGCATGTAGAGCATGGTCGCCGCAAGCGCGTCATAGAAGGCCGCCATCGCGGACTCCTCCTTCGCGGACATGGCGGAGACGAAGACCGCGTCGAGCTTGGTGGTCATATCGAGATTGGGGCTCATTGCGCGCGATCCGCGACAGAGAGCGCAAAATCGCCCACGTCGCGCCAGACATTCGGCGCCTGCAGATCGCGCAACAGCATGTGCCAACCCTCCGGGTAGATCTTGGAGGAGGTCTCGCCACCGGTATGCGCATAGACCTTGAACATCGGGCGCTCCGGCAGGACCTCGTCCTTCGCGCCATATAGGAGCAGGCTGGGCAGGTCCAGTCCCGCCGCCGCCGCTTCGGCCCGGTCCATCACCCGGATCATGCCCATGATCTCCGTCGAACTGGGATAGGGCATGTAATAGGGGTCCTCGCCCAGCGCCTTCAGCATCTCGACATTGTCCGAGGCCTGAATGGAGACCAGCCCCCGCCCCGACCAACGCAGGTCCGGGAAGGTCGCCTCGGCGAAATAGGCGGACATGCGCAGGAACGGATTGAATGCGTCGCCGCCCCAGATCGCCGGCGCCAGCAGAACCAGCCCGTCGACGGACGGCGTCCGGTGCTCCGCCACCGTCGCCAGCGCCACGCCTCCGCCCATAGAGTGCCCGACGACGACAAGCGGCAGGCCCGGATGCAGCGCGGCGATATCCTCGGCCATTTGGGCGGCGTCCTCGATCAGCGCGTCCGCGCCGGGCCAGTCACCGCGCGACGCGTTGCGCCCGAAGCCCCGCTGGTCGTAGGCGTAGGTCTCGATCCCGCGCTTCGCCCACTCCTCGGCGGCGCGGCTGAAGGTCGACGGGCCATAATCCCCGAACCCGTGCACGCCGAGGATCACGACGCGGGCCTCGCCTTCCGCGGGCCAGTGAGACAGCGCGACCTGCTGCTTCTCGGCGACCTCCACCCAGGCCTCGACCGCCGCAGGGGGCGCAGGCGTGAACGTCCCGCCCGCGGCCGAGCAGGCGCAAAGCAGCAGCGCAAGCCCGACAGCGACGACGCGATGCGCGCCGTGAGTCATCCGGCGACCGGCGCCTCGAACCACGGGATGTTCTTCAACCATGCCGTATTTCGCCATCATGGATGCGGCGAATGCAAGGCGGCGCATCGTGTCTTTCGCGCACACGGCAAAGTTTGAATGCGGCGCAGCATTTTCGTGCCAGACTGACCGAAGTTCGAATCGGATTGTCTTCGTCTGACCACGGAGGAACGGATGGCGGACCCGGCGAAACTCGAAAAGCGCATCGTCGTGCTCGAAAAGGCGATTGAGACCCTCTCCAAGGAGGGCGACAAGCGCATGACCGCGATTGAGTCGTCGTCCAATGAGCGCGACAAGCGCATGACCGCGATTGAGTCGTCGTCCAATGAGCGCGCCAAGCGCGTGGATTCCATGGAAGCGACCGTCGAGGCGGAGAAAAAGGCGTCGGCCTCACAGGAAAAGCGGATCACGCGGTTGGAAGCGGTCGCGAAAGCGCTGCTGGCCGCGCAAAAGGACAACAAGGCGCTTCTCGAGAGAACGTCGCCGAACGACGGCACAGCGCCCACGGTCATCGCAAAAGAAATGGAAAACCTCCAAAAACAAATTGAGATCGAAAGAAAAAAAACGTCGGAAAGAAGCGCAAGAATTTCAAACATCGAGAAAGACATTGATAAGCTCGAAATAATAATAGGGTCCTTCAGGTCAGACAAGAAAGCGGCCGAGGAAAGGCACCCGGGCATTCACGATCAGCTTGAACAAACAAGAAAAGAACTTCAAGAAATGAAGGCGAGCCGCGAACGCCGGAAGAAAAAATATGAAGCGGTGGAAGACGCAATGTCGCTTCTCAGAAAACGCCAGACCGAAGCCGAGGCTCAACAGAGGGAAGCCGAGCGCAAGCTGACCGAAGAATTCGACAAGCGCATGGCGGCCGCGCGACAGGAGGCTCAGAAGCAGATCGACAAGGCTATCGAGGACGCGAAGCGATCCGCGGAACTGAACCAGAAGCTCCAGCAATTGGCCGCGACCATGGAGCAGCGCATCAACGTGCTTGAAGGCGCGCTGATGAAGCAGGCGAGCAAGTAGCAGAGGCGGTCAACACAGCCCGGCCACGCGGTCGCGCAAGTAGGGAACGACCTCCGCCTCGAACCACGGGTTCTTTCTGAGCCACGCCGTGTTGCGCCATGACGGATGCGGCAAGGGCAATGCGGCGGGCGCGTGATCGCGCCAGTCCCGCACCATTTCCGTCACCGGGCGCTTCTTTCCCTCGACATGCCAATCCTGCGCATAGCCGCCCACCAGCAGCGTCAGCTCGATTTGCGGCATGGCGGCAAGCGCCTTCGCGCGCCAGATCTCGGCGCAGCGTTTCGGCGGCGGCAGGTCCGAGCCCTTGGCGTCATAGCCCGGAAAACAGAACGCCATCGGCAGGATGGCGATGCGGGACCGGTCATAGAACGTCTCCCGATCCACCCCCATCCAGTCGCGCAGCCGGTCGCCCGAAGGGTCGTCGAACGGCAACCCGCTGGCGTGCACCCGCGCGCCCGGCGCCTGCCCTGCGATCAGGATCTTCGCCGTCCCAGACAGCCGAGTCACCGGCCGCGGCGCGTGGCCTGTTTCGGTGGCGGCGAATTCCGCCGCGCACGCCGTGCAGGCGGCGATCTCATTGGTGAGGGCGGAGAGGGACATGAGAGGGGAGGTTAGCGCCTCGCGATCGCGGAGCAAGTCGCCCGCACCGCAAACATTTCGACAATCATCGAACTTTTCCTTGATCATTTCGATGATTCTAGTTATTTCGAATCCATGAGCCGCGAAACCCAAATAGCCAGCTTGGAGATCGAGGACGCCGCGCAGGCTTTCGCCGCGCTTGGCTCCGAGCAGCGCCTCTCCGTCCTACGCGCCCTTGTGCGCGCCGGGCCGGACGGGCTGCGCGTGGGCGAACTCAAGGATCGGACCGGTCTCGCCGCCTCGACCCTCTCGCACCATCTGCGGTTTCTCAGCCAGGCCGGTTTGATCAACCAGTCGAAGCGCGGCCGCGAGATCATCTGCGTCGGCGCGGCCTATGAGACGGTCGAGGCGCTGGCCGCCTTCCTGATGCGGGAATGCTGTGCGGACGCGCTGGACGATCATCGCCACGACGGCCACGGAGACTCTGCGTGACCGCCCTTGTCGCCGCCATCAATCAGGGTTGGAGCGCCGCGCGCCGCCTCGATGGCGCATGGGCCGGCTTTATCGCCATCTGCCTCGCCCTGCTTGCGTTCGTCCCCCGGGAACTGCCCGGCGTCCTGAAGGACGCGGCGGGATCGTTCCTGCACACCCTGCCCTTCATCCTGTTCGCCGTCGCCGCCACCGCCTATTTGCGGGCCAGCGGCGCCGAGCGGGTGGTGGCCAAGGCGTTCGAGGGACGCGAGGTTCGCATGATCGTCCTCGCCTCTCTGGTGGGCGGTCTGGCGCCGTTCTGCTCCTGCGAGGTGATCCCCTTCATCGCGGCGCTTCTGGCCGCGGGCGCGCCGCTGTCGGCGGTCATGGCCTTCTGGCTCGCCTCGCCGATCATGGACCCGCCGATGTTCCTGATCACCACCGGCGCGCTCGGACTCGACTTCGCCATCGCCAAGACGCTGGCGGCCGTGTTCCTGGGCCTCCTGGGCGGATTCGGCGTTTACGCCATGCGCGGCGCGGAGTTTCTCGCGGCGCCCCTGCGCCCATCCGCCCCGACCTGCGGCTGCTGCTCGGCCAAACGGGCGTTCTCGGGCCAGCCGGTCTGGCGGTTCTGGACGCATGACGACCGGCGCCAGACATTCTGGGCCGCCGCGCGCGAGAACCTGCTCTTTCTCGGCAAATGGCTCGCCCTCGCCTACCTGATCGAGGCGCTGATGGTCCGCTGGCTGCCCGCCGGGATGGTCGGCGACTGGCTGGGCGGCGACGGAATCGCCCCCATCATGCTGGGCGCGCTGGCCGGCGGCCCCGCCTACCTTAACGGTTATGCGGCCGCCCCGCTGGTCGCAGGTCTGATGGAGCAGGGCATGGGCGCCGGCGCCGCGATGGCGTTCATGCTGGCCGGCGGAGTCAGCTGCATCCCCGCCGCGATCGCGGTCTTCGCTCTGGTCAAGCGACGCATTTTTGCGCTCTATTTGGGCTTCGCCTTCGCGGGCTCGGTGATCGCCGGGATCGTCTTCGCCGCCGTGGCGTGAGGAAAAGCCGCATCCCCACAGCGGTCAATTCATCAATTGAATGCGGCGCCTAGTCCGTTGCGCAGGGATCATTCAGTGCCTACAACGACAGGAAATAGAAAGCCTACACAGATAGGTTGCGCTGTCCGCGCGTCCGAGCGCGCGTAACTGCAATGGATACGGGGAAGAAGCGTTTCATGTACCGCGTCTGGGGCTTCCTTGCTGAATACTCGCTGCTCTTGATCTTTGGCGCGATCATCGCCCTGATCTGGGCGAACCTCTCACCTGACAGCTATCATCACGCGATCGAGTTCGTGATCTGGGAAAACGCCCCGATCGGACACGCGCATGTCGACGACCAGGGTCACATCCACCGCACCCTCACGTTTCACTATCTTGTGAACGACATCCTGATGGCTCTGTTCTTCGCCGTGGCGGGCAAAGAGGTGTGGGAAGCGGTCGCGCTGAAGAACGGCAGCCTGCGCGGCAAGCGCGCGCTGACGCCGCTGGTCGCGACCGCAGGCGGCATGTTCGGCCCGATCACCGTCTATCTGGTTCTGGCGCTGTTTCTGGGCAAGGAAGTGTTCGAGTCCGTCTCCAACGGCTGGGCGATCCCGACAGCGACCGATATCGCGTTCTCCTACCTCGTGGGTCGGCTGGTGTTCGGCGCAGGCCACCCGGCGGTGCGATTCCTGCTGCTTCTGGCCATCGCCGACGACGCCGCCGGGCTGATCATCCTGGCGATCTTCTATCCGTCGGGCGAACTGGCGCCGGCCTGGCTGCTGTTGTCGCTGGGCGCCGCGCTGGCGGTCTACATCCTTGCGAACCGCCTGCCCCGGATCATGGACAAGGGCGATCCGGCGCGGCCGGCCTCGCACTGGGTGCAGGACAAGCTCGGCTTCTGGCCCTATGCGCTGGCCTCCTGCGTCAGCTGGTACGGCTTCATGCTCAGCGGCCTGCATCCGGCGCTGGGCCTGCTGCCCATCGTGCCCACGATCCCGCACGCCGACATCTCCTTCGGCATCTATTCGGCGGCTGAGGAGCATCTGACCGACCTTCTGAACAAGATCGAGCACGAGTTGAAACACCCGGTCGAGGTGATCCTGTTCTTCTTCGGCCTCGCCAACGCAGGCGTCGAATTCTCCGCCATCGGCGCGGCCACATGGCTGGTGCTTGCGGGCCTGATCATCGGCAAGCCGTTCGGCATCTGGGGCATGGGCTGGCTGGCGGCAGGGCCCATGAAGCTGGGCCTGCCAGAAGGGATGAAGACCTCTGACCTGTTCGTGCTTGGCTGCGTCGCGGCGATCGGCTTCACCGTGTCGCTGTTCGTCGCCTCGGTCGCCTTCCCGCCAGGCGAGGTGCAGGACGCCGCCAAGATGGGCGCGCTTCTGTCCTTCGGCGCGGCTATCCTCTCGTTCATCGCGGGCAAGGTGTTCGCCGTCGAGAAGCAGAACTGAGCCGCGCAGGAGTGCAGGAATGACAGACCCGGCGCGCTGGATGGATGCTCTGCCGTCCGATGCGCCGGTTCTCGTCACCGGGGCCGCCGGCTTCATCGGCTTTCACCTGGCGGAGCGCCTGATGCAGGCCGGCGTGCCGGTGATCGGGCTCGACAACGTCAACGACTATTACGACACCTCGCTGAAGGACGCGCGGCTGGCGCTGTTGCGCCAGTACCCGGAATTCCAGTTCGAGAAGGCCGATCTGGCGGACGCCGATGCTCTGGGCGCGGTCTTCGACGCCTACAAGCCGCGCCATGTGGTGAACCTCGCTGCGCAGGCGGGGGTGCGTTACTCCATCGAGAACCCTCGCGCCTATGGCGAGGCGAACCTCACCGGCTTCCTGAACGTGCTTGAGGAGTGCCGCCGGACCGAGGTGGCGCATCTGGTCTACGCCTCCTCCAGCTCGGTCTATGGCGGCAACCGCAAGCTGCCCTTCTCGGTCGCCGACGGGGTGGACCACCCGGTCAGCCTCTACGCCGCCACCAAGAAGGCGAATGAGCTGATGGCCCACACCTACAGCCACCTTTACGGGCTGCCGGCGACGGGCTTGAGATTCTTCACCGTCTACGGACCCTATGGCCGTCCGGACATGGCCTATTACAGCTTCGCCAAAGCGATCGTGGAAGGACGCCCGATCAAGGTGTTCAATCATGGCGAAATGGAGCGAGACTTCACCTATATCGACGACATCGTCGAAGGCGTCGCGCGGCTGATCCCGCGTCCCGCGCAACCGAACCCGGAGTTCGACCCCGCCGCTCCCGACCCGGGCACAAGCTGGGCGCCGCACCGGGTCTACAATATTGGCAACCATCAGCGTGAGAAGCTGATGGACTTCATCCGCATCCTCGAAGAGCTGCTGGGCCGCGAGGCGGTGAAAGAATACCTGCCGATGCAGCCCGGCGACGTGCAGGCGACCTGGGCCGATGTTGAGGCGCTGGAGGAGGCGGTGGGCTTCGCGCCGAACACCTCGCTCCGCGACGGGCTGGCGAAGTTCGTCGACTGGTTCCGCGCCTATCATGGCGTTGGGGACGCGACCTAGCGGGTCTCGCCGCCCTCTTAACCATTTCTTGCGTGAATGAACCCTATCCAAGGGGCGAACGCGGCGCGCGGATGATCCAGTGCGCCGGGCGGCGCTCGCCGCCATGTCAGTCATTCGGGTGAAGGGTGGGCGCCGACCGGCATGAAAATGCTCGAATTCCGAAACGTCTCGAAGTCCTTCTGGACCGGCCAGCGCCGAAAGGTGGTTTTACTGGACGCGTCGTTCGAGATTCCCTTCGGCCGCAATGTCGGCGTGCTGGCCCCGAACGGCGCCGGCAAGACCACGCTGATCAACATGATCGCCGGGTTCGAGCCGGCCGATGGAGGTGAGATCGTCCGCCATGTCCGCTTCGGCCCGCCGATCGGCTTCGCGGGCGCGCTGGCGGGCAAGCTGACGGGGCGCGAGAATGTGCGCTACGCCTCAGCCATCCACGGTTTGGACCCAGACGCGGTGCTGGCCGACTGCGTCGAGTTCGCCCGGATCGATGAATATATCGACATGCCGGTCGCCACCTATTCCAGCGGCATGCGCGCGCGCCTCGCCTTCGCCCTGTCGATGGCGATGAACTATGACGCCGTTCTGGTGGATGAAGCCATGTCCGTCGGCGACAAGGATTTCCGCGAGCGATCGAGGCGCATGTTGCTGGAGCGCCTGAAAACCACCTCTCTGTTCATGGTCTCTCACAATCCGCAAACCCTGCGCGAGTTCTGCGATTCAGCCGCGGTGCTGCGCCACGGAAAAGTTCATTACTTCGACCGGCTGGAGGACGCGAAGGCGCTTTATGACTTTGGAAAATGACGCTCAGAAGCCCGGCGCGGGCGGAGGACGCAGTGGCCGGCAGGGCGCGTTGACGGTGGTCGAACCGCAGAGCCCGCCAGCGACCGGCCCCGACCCCAGCCAGCGCGCGCGGGAAAAGGCGAAGCGGCATCACAAGCGACAGCAGCAGGTCGACCTTGAGCGCCGCAAGCAGATCCAGAGAGAGATCGTCGCCCAACGCCGCCGCAAGGCGCGGCGCATGTCGCT
Source organism: Paracoccaceae bacterium (assembly GCA_003250135.1). Lineage (GTDB taxonomy): Bacteria > Pseudomonadota > Alphaproteobacteria > Rhodobacterales > Rhodobacteraceae > SZUA-547. The sequence goes on from QKHF01000253.1 coordinate 11,304, forward strand.
GCGGCTGTTCCTGTTCGTGCTGCTGCCCACGCTGATCGTCGGGACGTACTACCTGCGCTTCGCCTCGGACATGTACGAATCCGACGCCACGTTCATGGTGATGACCGCGTCCAGCGCTAAGAGCGGGTTTGAGGACTCCGGCGCGGGGCTCCTCAGCCAGCTGGGCATGCGCGGCGGCATGAACCCGGCCGAGTCCATGGCGGTGCAGGATTTCATCCTGTCGCGCGACGTGCTGCAGCGACTGGACCAGGACCACGGACTGATCGCCCATTACAAGAGCGACGCCATCGACCCGGTCCAGCGTCTCGAGGCGGACGCCACGGAGGAGGACGCGTTCGACTATTTCCTCAACAAGGTCGACGTACGCTACGACCCGCTGGAAGGGTTTCTGAAAATGTCGGTGCGCGCCGCCGATCAGGAGACCGCCCACGCCTTCGCCGCCGCCATCGTCCGGTACAGCGAGGAAATGGTGGATGGGCTGTCTGACCGGATTCGCGAGGACCAGCTGGCCTCGGCCCGACGCGAGCTAGAAATCGCCGAGAACCGGGTGCGCGCGGCGCAGGCGCGCGTCACCGATATTCAGCTGAAGCGAGAAACGTTCGGCGTCGAATCTGAACTCGCGATCGTGGTGTCCGTGATCCAGACCCTGGAGTCGCAGCTCGCCGACAAGCGCGCGCAACTCTCCAACCTGTCGGGCGTCGTGCGCAATACGAACGACCGGCGGCTGGTCAACCTGAGGAACGAGATCGCTTCGCTGGAGGAGCAACTGGCCGCGCGACGCGGAAGACTGACCGATTCCAGCTCGGGCGAGTCGCTGGCGCAGATCAATGCGGACTTCGCGGCCGCAAATCTGGACCTGGAACTGGCGGGGCAATTGTTCGCCGCGGCGGTCTCGGGTATGGAGCAGGCGCGCGTTCAGGCGCTCAGCCAGACCAAGTACCTGGCGGTGACCGTTCGGCCCTCGACGCCGGACGAAGCGACGCATCCGCTCAGATATGAGAACACAGGGCTCTCTTTCTTTATATTCTTGGGCGCCTATGTCCTGATCTCGTTGACGCTCGCCACGTTGAGGGAGCAAATCAGCATCTGAGGCGCCAATCGCCGAAAGGAGCCCGCCATGGCCGAAGCCCGTCGCGTCAAAGCCGGAAATGTCGAGTTCGGAAACGACCTGCCCTTCGCGGTGCTCGCGGGGCCGTGCCAGCTGGAGACGCTCGACCACGCGCTGATGATCGCCGAGACCATGGCCAAGACCTGCGCCGATCTCGGCATCGGCTACGTGTTCAAGGCGTCCTACGACAAGGCCAACCGCACCTCCCTTTCAGGCAAGCGCGGCGTCGGCATCGACAAGGGGCTGGAGATCCTGGCCGAGGTGCGCGGCCAGATTGGCTGTCCGACCCTGACCGACATCCACACCGAGGAGCAGTGCCGGCGCGCGGCCGAGGCGGTCGACATCCTGCAGATCCCCGCCTTCCTCTGCCGCCAGACCGACCTGTTGCTGGCCGCGGGCGAGACCGGCCGCGTGATCAACGTGAAGAAGGGCCAGTTCCTGGCGCCGTGGGACATGGCGAATGTCGCGGCCAAGGTCGCCTCGACGGGCAATGAGAACATCCTCCTGACCGAGCGCGGCGTCAGCTTCGGCTACAACACGCTGGTCAGCGATTTCCGCGGACTGCCGACCATGGCCGAGACCGGCTATCCGGTGGTCTACGACGCGACGCACTCGGTGCAGCAGCCGGGCGGCCTGGGCGGCGCCTCGGGCGGCAAGCGCGAATTCGCGCCGGTGCTTGCGCGCGCGGCGGTGGCGGTCGGCGTCGCCGCGCTCTTCATCGAGACGCATGAGGACCCGGACAACTCGCCCTCGGACGGGCCGAACATGGTGCGCCTCAGCCAGATGCCGGAGATTCTGGCGACTCTGAAGCGGCTGGACGAGGTCGCCAAGGCCGAGCCGGTCGACCTCGCCGCGCTGCGCTGAACGGCCCAACCGAAGAAACACGCATGCCAGAAGCCTCG
>QKHF01000238.1 GCA_003250135.1 Paracoccaceae bacterium
CCGGGATGCTTGGCGCGCGCGCTCAGGGGAGCACGCTTCGCGCCAAACTCCTGAACCCGAAGACTCAAGGATCAAGAAATGACTGAACAGACCGTAACCGGCGCGACCGACAAGGACCGCGTGCTGATTTTCGACACCACGCTGCGCGACGGCGAGCAGTCGCCCGGCGCCACCATGACCCACGAAGAGAAGCTGGAGATCGCGGAACTTCTGGACGAGATGGGCGTGGATATCATCGAGGCGGGCTTCCCGATCGCGTCCGAGGGCGATTTCGCCGCCGTCTCGGAGATTGCGAAGCGCGCGAAGAACTCGGTGATCTGCGGCCTTTCCCGCGCCAAGGTGATGGATATTGATCGCTGCTGGGAGGCGGTGAAGCACGCCAAGCGGCCGCGCATCCACACCTTCATCGGCACCTCGCCACTGCACCGGGCGATTCCGAATCTCACCATGGACGAGATGATCGACGTCATCCATGACACGGTCACCCATGCGCGCAATCTGTGCGACAACGTGCAGTGGTCGCCGATGGACGCCACGCGGACCGAGCGCGACTATCTCTGCCGCGTGGTCGAAACCGCGATCAAGGCGGGCGCCACCACGATCAACATTCCCGATACGGTCGGCTACTCCGCGCCGCGCGAGAGCGCCGAGATCATCCGCATGCTGATCGAGTCGGTGCCCGGCGCCGATGAAGTGGTCTTCGCCACCCACTGCCACAACGATCTGGGCATGGCGACCGCCAACGCTCTGGCGGCGGTGGATGCGGGCGCGCGGCAGATCGAGTGCACCATCAACGGGCTCGGAGAGCGCGCGGGCAACACCGCGCTGGAAGAGGTCGTGATGGCCATCAAGGTCCGCAACGACATCATGCCCTACTACACGGGCGTGGATTCCAGAAAGATCATGAACATCTCGCGGAAGGTCTCCACCGTCTCGGGCTTCCCGGTTCAGTACAACAAGGCGATCGTCGGTAAGAACGCGTTCGCGCATGAATCCGGCATCCATCAGGACGGCATGCTGAAGAACGCCGAGACCTTCGAGATCATGCGGCCGGAGGATGTCGGCCTCAGCGAGTCCAACCTGGTGATGGGCAAGCACTCGGGCCGCCACGCCTTCCGTGAGAAGCTGAAGGATCTGGGCTACGATCTGGGCGAGAACCAGCTCAATGACGCCTTCGTGCAGTTCAAGGCGTTGGCCGATCGCAAGAAGGACATCTTCGACGATGACCTCATCGCCATCGTCGACAACGCCGGCGCGACCGCGGCCAACGCCCGCATCCACGTCAAGTTCCTGCGGGTGATCTGCGGCACCGAGGCGCCGCAATCGGCCGACCTGGTTCTGGAGATCGACGGCGTCGAGCACCGCAAGACCGAGAAGGGCGACGGCCCGGTGGACGCGGCGTTCAACGCGATCAAGGCGCTGTTCCCGCATCAGGCCAGGCTGCAGCTCTATCAGGTGCACGCCGTGACCGAGGGCACGGACGCGCAGGCGACCGTCTCCGTCCGGTTGGAGGAGAACGGCAAGATCGCCACCGGACAGGCCTCGGACACGGACACGATCGTCGCCTCAGCGCGCGCTTATGTGAACGCTCTCAACAAGTTGCTGGTCCGGCGAGAGAAGACGGCGCCTCTGGACGTCGTCTCCGACGCGTCCTGAGCAGCTAGCGGCGGGGCTCGGCCCCGCCAAACTATCCCCAAGAATCGGCGCCCAAAGGCGGTGGGACCCCCATATTTCGCTTAAAACCGCGCGTCCGTAGGATTATAAGCGCAGGATACAGAAAATGTCCGCCGGCCCCGATTCTCGGCGGCGGGCTTTGAGGTGAGCAGGCGTATGTTCAACGGTATTCTCGGCATGTTCTCGTCGGACATGGCGATCGACCTCGGCACAGCGAACACTCTGGTCTATGTGAAGGGGAAAGGCATCGTTCTGAACGAGCCTTCGGTGGTCGCGTTCCACGTTCGCGACGGCAAGAAACAGGTCCTCGCCGTCGGCGAGGAAGCCAAGCAGATGCTTGGCCGCACCCCCGGCACGATTCAGGCGATCCGGCCGATGCGCGAAGGCGTGATCGCCGACTTCGACGTCGCCGAAGAGATGATCAAGTACTTCATCAAGAAGGTGCATCGCCGCGGCGCGTTCGCGGCGCCCCTGATCATCGTCTGCGTGCCCTCGGGCGCGACGCCGGTGGAGAAACGCGCGATCGAGCAGTCGGTGCGTCAGGCCGGCGCTCGCAAGGCGCTGCTGATCCCTGAACCGGTCGCGGCTGCGATCGGCGCCGGCATGCCGGTGACCGAGCCGACCGGCTCGATGGTGGTCGACATCGGCGGCGGCACCACCGAAGTTGCGGTGATCAGCCTGCGCGACGTCGTCTACGCCCGGTCGATCCGGGTCGGCGGCGACAAGATGGACGAGGCGATCATCGCCTATCTCCGTCGCCACCACAGCCTGCTGATCGGAGAAAGCTCTTCGGAGAGGATCAAGATCGCGATCGGCACGGCGCGCGAACCGGCCGATGGCGTGGGCGAGATCATGTCGATCCGCGGCCGCGATCTGGTCAACGGCGTGCCGAAGGAGATCGAGATCAACCAGCGCCAGATCGCGGAAGCGCTCGCCGAGCCGGTGCAGCAGATCGTCGAGGCCGTGAAGGTCGCGCTGGAGGCGACGCCGCCGGAGCTTGCGGCGGACATCGTCGACAAGGGCATCATGCTGACGGGCGGCGGCGGATTGCTTCAGGATCTGGACGTGGTGCTGCGCGAGGAGACCGGCCTCGCCGTCTCCATCGCTGACGATCCGCTGTCTTGCGTGGCGCTGGGCACCGGCAAGTCGCTGGAGCACATGCAGCAGTTGCGCCACGTTTTGATGGAAGGCCACTGAGGCGCCCAGGGGCGTCTTGACCGGACGGGAAGACGGGAAGGACGGGCGCATTGGCCCGCGATTGGCGAGACACCGACAGGCAGGCCGCGCTCCTGTTCCGGCGCTTGGCGTTGGGGCTGGCCGTCATCGCCTGCGTGACCGCCTTCTTTCTCTGGCGTACGGACAATCCGCGCCTCTCGCGCCTGCGCGCCGCGATCACCGACGCCGCCTCTCCCATGGTCGAGTGGACTTCCACGCCGATCCGCGGCGCGACCGACCTGTTCGAGGATTTTGGCGACTATCGCCGCGTTCATGAGCAGAATCGCGAACTGCGCCGCGAGGTGGAGCGCCTGGCCGCCTGGCGCGAGGTCGCCCGCCAGCTGGAGCAGGAGAACGCGCGTTTGCGCGCCCTGAACAACGTGCGGCTGGTCTCCAAGCCCAGCTTTGTCACGGCGGAGATCATCGCGGATTCCGGCGGCCCCTACGCCCAGACCAGCGTGGTTAATGTCGGAACCCGCAACGGTGTGCGGGATGGCGACGCGGCAGTGGACGGGTCGGGTCTTGTCGGCCGTCTGGTGGGCGTCGGAGAACGCTCGGGCCGGGTGATGCACATCACCGATTTCAACAGCCGCGTGCCGGTGATCGTGCGCCCCAGCGGCCGAACGGCGATCGTCGTCGGCGACAACACTGACGCGCCTGCGCTCAGCTTCCTCAGT
>QKHF01000186.1 GCA_003250135.1 Paracoccaceae bacterium
GTGGCCAACCGGGTGATCTTCATGGACGCCGGGCAGATCGTGGAGCAGAACGAGCCCAAGGAGTTCTTCAACAACCCGCAGAGCGAGCGCACCCAGCTGTTCCTCAGCCAGATCCTGGGGCACTGACGCGCCTCAATCGGCGTCGATCTGGAAATACAAGGCGCGCCCTACGGGGCGCGCTTTTTCGTTTGGCGCGGCGATGCGATTAGACCAAGTCCTTCGGCATCGCGTAGCGGGTGAAGTCGCATTTCCCGAAGTCCAGCGCGCTCCAATCGTCGATATCCGCCTCGAACACCGCGACCGCCCCGGTGGGAAACTTTTCGAAAGCGCGGGCGCAGGCGGGGCGGACCGATCCGTTCGCCAGCTTGCGCGCCAGCGAGGCGAGGCCCGGATTGTGCCCGAGAACCATCACGGTTTCGACGTCCCTCGGCAGCGTCTTCGCCATATCCAGCATGGATGTCGGGTCGGCGTGGTACAGTTCTTCGCTGACGTCGCTGTCGGGTTCGGCCTCGAACGCGTTCTTGACGCGGTCCCAGGTCTCGGTCGTGCGGACGCTTGAGGACAGGAGCACCTTGTCCGGCCGCAACCCCTCATCGGCGAGGTAGGCCCCCATCAGCGTGGCCGCCAACCGACCGCGCGCGTTGAGAGGACGATCATGATCTGACAGCTCGGGGTCGCCCCAGGCGGATTTCGCGTGCCGAAACAGAATGAGGCGTCGCATGAGCAGCTCGCTGGGCTGTCGCTACCGAGGGTTCGCACTCTGCCCAGCGAGCGCGCCTCCGTCAATGCTCGCGCCCTCGCGCCCCGGCCGTCGCATGATATATCTCAACGCGCCGCGAGTCGCGGCTGTCTATAACGGGCGTGAAGGGCGGCGTCGCGGCCGCGAAAGGAGAAGTGTCATGGGTCTTCTGTTGGGCGAAGTGGTGCCGGATTTCGAGCAGGACTCGACCAAAGGCAAGATCAGCTTCCATGACTGGATCGGGCAGAACTGGTGCGTTCTGTTCTCGCATCCCGCCGATTTCACGCCGGTCTGCACGACGGAGCTTGGGCGTGTCGCGCAGTTGCAGGAAGAGTTCGCCAAGCGCGGGGCCAAGGTGATCGCGCTGTCGGTCGACTCGCTGGACGATCACCGGCGCTGGCTGAACGACGTGGAGGAGACGCAATGCGTGAAGATCGACTACCCGGTCCTCGCGGATTGCGACCGCAAGGTTTCGAATCTCTATGACATGATCCACCCGAACGCCGACCCCATGCAGACAGTGCGGGCGGTCTATGTGATCGATGACAAGAAGGTGCTGCGCGCCTCGATCACCTATCCGCCAAGCACGGGCCGCAATTTCGATGAGATCCTGCGCCTGATCGACAGCCTGCAACTGACCGACAAGTACAAGGTGGCGACGCCGGTCGACTGGAAGGATGGCGACGATGTCATCATCGTGCCGTCGCTGACCGATCCGGATGAGATCGCTCGGCGCTTCCCCAAGGGCTTCACCGCCATCAAGCCCTATCTGCGAGTGACGCCCCAGCCGAACAAGTAGGACGGCTCAGGCGCGCCCGTCAGTCCTTCGGCTTGCGGATCAGCGTGCCGGCCCCGTGGGCGGTGAAGAGCTCCAGAAGACAGGCGTGCGGCGCGCGCCCATCGAGGATCACCGCTGCGCCGACGCCCTTTTCGATCGCGTCGAGCGCGGTCTCGACCTTCGGGATCATGCCGCCCGCGATCACGCCCTCCGCGATGAGCTTGTGACAGGTCTCCGGCGTGAGGTCGGTCAGCACGTCGCCCTCGGCGTCCTTCACGCCTTCGACATCCGTCAACAACAGCAGGCGCGCGACCTTCATCGCCCCGGCCAATGCGCCCGCGGCGGTGTCGCCGTTGATGTTGAAGGACTCGCCGTGGCGGCCGACGCCGACCGGCGCGATCACCGGGATCAGGTCCGACCGGACGATGGTCTCCAGCACCAGCGGGTTGATCTCGACGGGCTCGCCCACGAAACCGAGGTCCAGGACCCGCTCGATGTTCGAATCCGGGTCCTTCTTGGTCTTCAGGGCCTTCTCGCAGACCATCAGGTTGCCGTCCTTGCCCGAGAGGCCCACGGCCTTGCCGCCCTGCTGGTTGATCAGCGTCACGATGCGCTTGTTGATGGAGCCGGCGAGCACCATCTCGACCACGTCGACGGTCTCCTTGTCGGTCACGCGAAGGCCGTCGATGAACTCGGACTGCACGCCCAGCCGTTTCAGCATCTGGCCGATCTGCGGGCCGCCGCCATGCACGACGATCGGGTGCACGTTGCACTGCTTCATCAGCACGATGTCGCGGGCGAAGCGGCTCATAGCGGCGTCGTCGCCCATGGCGTGGCCGCCGAACTTGATCAGGACGGTCTGCCCGTCATAGCGCTGCAGATAGGGAAGGGCTTCGGACAAAGTGCGGGCGGTTGCGACCCAATCACGTTTCATGGCGCGTGACTTCTCCATTTAGGCGCTCCAAGCATGGACTTTCCCTGAATTCCTACCGCGTTGCGCCAAAGAGGCCAAGCGGTCGCGACGCCGCGCGATGTGGTCATTCCTCGGCCGCCGCCGGCCGGAACGCCACGGCGCTCGCCGGCGCTTCCTTCACGTAGACGTCGCGCTTGGGATACGGGATCTCGATCTCCGCCGCTTTCAGCGCGTCCCAGAGCGCGAGATAGACATTGCCCTTGATGTTCACGACGCCTTCCGAGGGGTCGTGAATCCAGAACCGCAGCACGAAGTCGACGGAACTGTCGCCGAAGCCGGTGATGTGGCAGACGGGCGCGGGGACGTTCTCGACCCGCGGCAGGGCCTTCACCGCCTCGATGGCGAGCTTCCGGACCGCGTGCGGGTCCGCCTCGTAGCTGATGCCGAAGGTGACCTCCAGGCGCACCAGGTTGCTGGAGAACGACCAGTTGACCACCTGTCCGGTGATCAGATCCTCGTTCGGTATCAGGTATTCGCGCCCATCCCGCGTGACCACCGAGACATAGCGGGCGCCCAGCGAGCTGATCCAGCCGAACGTGTCGCCCAGCGAGATCACGTCGCCAGGCTTGATCGACTTGTCCATCAGCAGAATGAAGCCGCTGATAAGGTTGGAGACGATCTTCTGCAGGCCGAAGCCGATGCCGACGCCGATCGCGCCCGACAGCACCGTGATGCTGGTCAGGTCCAGGCCGATGGTCTGCAGCCCGACGATTCCGGCGAGGATGAAAAGGCCGATGCGAGTCAGCTTGCCGATCAGCACCCGCATCGAGGGCGAGACGTCGTCGAGGCTGGACGTCCGGCGCTCGACAAGGTTGGAGAGCGCGCTCGCCGCCCAGAACAGCAGCGTCAGAGACACCGCCGCCTGCACGACCAGAAGCAGCGATATCCGCAGGCCGCCCAGTTGAACCGCGGCCGAATCGAGCAGTTGCGAGGCTTCCTCGTCGATATCGAGAATATGCAGCGCCACGAAGCACCAGATCAGCGTGGCGACCGCCCGCGACAGGGTGCTGTTGCGGATCAGCCGGGACACCACCGCGAACACCACCCAGGCGGTCACAAGGCTGGCGAGAATGCCGAGCGCATAGCTGCGGCTGGGCCAGGTCGTGTAGCGCAGCGCCGCGATGGTTCCCCACAGCAGGCAGATGAACATGATGGCGCGGGTCCGGCGGCGCAGCACCGTGTAGAAGCGCAGCCGGCGGGCCGGAATGTCGCCCTGCCTCAATCGCGCTTCGATCTTCGGGTCGATCCAGTAGCGCATCAGATGCGCGAAAAGGAATGCAGCGACGGCGATCGCCGCCTGGGCTGCGAAGATCGGGTTTGTGAAAAACTGCAGCCGGAATTCAAACTCGGCCTGAAGGGTGGAGAGAATCTCGAAAAGAGGTTCCGTGTCGAACATCAAAAGGTCCCTGGCCGCATTCCGGATCAGCGCGATTGGCTGACCTTAACATAACGCTTCGCGCCGGGATTTCCTTTCTGACGCGGCTCTTAGCCGTCGGTGAGCCCCGCGACCGACGCGCGCAGCCGGTCAAGCCCGTCGCTCTTCTCGGATGAGGTGGTCAGGATCTCCGGAAAGGCCGTGGGATGCTTGGCCAGTTCGGCCTTGGTCGCCTCGACCACCTTGGCCAACTCGCCCTTTCCGGGCTTGTCGATCTTGGTCAGCACGCATTGAAAACCGACGGCGGAGCGGTCCAAAAGCTCCATGATCTCGTGATCCACCGCCTTGACGCCGTGGCGGGCGTCGATCAGCACAAAGGCGCGGCGCAGCGTGGCGCGTCCGGCCAGATAGTCCTTCAGCAGGCGCTGCCAAGCGTCCACCTTCGCCTTGGGCGCCTGAGCGTAGCCATAGCCCGGCAGATCGACCAACCAGACCCGTCCGCCCAGATCGAAATAGTTGATCTCCTGCGTGCGGCCGGGGGTGTTGGAGGAGCGCGCCAGTCCCTTCCGGCCGGTCAGCGCGTTGATCAGGCTGGACTTGCCGACATTGGAGCGCCCGGCGAAGCAGACCTCGGCGCGGTCCGCCTGGGGCAGGGCGGCCATGGAGACGACGCCCTTGACGAAATCGCAAGGCCCGGCGAACAGCTTGCGCCCGGCCTCGGCCAGATCGGCGTCCGGCTCCGGGTCTACCTGAAAGGCGAAAGAGGGGGCGTCAGAGGACATTGCAGACGTCAGGGCGAATAGGCGGCGCGCTCAGTCGCCGCCGCCGCCACCGCCACCACCGCTATCGCCGCCCGATGCGCCGCCATCTGACGATCCGCCGTCCGCCGCGCCGTCATTCGTGTCAGAGCCGGGCTTCTTGGCCGGGGCGGCCGCGCCCTCGGCGCCGCCGGGGTTCGAAGCGTCCACCGCCGCGCCCTTGGTTTTCTTGCGCTGACGGCGGCTCTTTCCCTTGCCCGGATTGTCGTTGGCGGGCTTGGCCGCGACCGCGGGTTTGACCACCGCGCCGCCGCCTTCCTGCGGCTTCTTGCGCCGGAAGCTCTTCTTCACGTTGCCGAAGAAGTCCACCTCGACGCCCTGGCTGCGCATGATGATGAACTGCTGGATGAAGGTCAGGATGTTGTTGAAGCACCAGTAGATCACCAGACCGCTGGCGAAGGTGCCCAGCATGAACATGAAGATCCAGGGCATCCAGGCGAAGATCTTCTGTTGCATCGGGTCGGTCGGCGCCGGGTTCAGCTTCTGCTGCATCCACATCGTGACGCCCAGAATGATCGGCAGCACGCCGAGCGACACGATGGCCAGCATCGAGCCGGGCTCGGGCGGATCAAGCGGCAGAAGGCCGAACAGGTTCAGCACCGAAGTTGGGTCGGGCGCCGAAAGGTCCTTGATCCACAGAACGAACGGCGCCTGCCGCAGCTCCAGCGAAATCGAGATGACCTTGTAGAGCGAGAAGAAGATCGGAATCTGCAGAAGGATCGGCACGCAGCCGGAGGCGGGGTTCACCTTTTCCTTCTTGTAGAGCGCCATCATCTCCTGCTGGAGCTTTTGCTTGTCGTCGCCCGCGCGCTCTTTCAGCTTCTCCATCTCTGGCTGGAGCTTCTTCATCCGCGACATCGAGACGAAGGACTTGTAGGCCAGCGGGAACAGGCAGGTCTTCACGATCAGGGTCAGGGCCAGGATCGCCCAACCCATGTTGCCGATGTTGAGGTACAGGAAGTGCAGGACCTTGAACATCGGCTTGGTGAGGAAGAAGAAGGTCCCCCAGTTCATGGCTTCGGTGAAGCCGCCGATGTTCAGGTCCGCCTCGTAGTCGCGGACGGTCTCCCACTCCTTCGCGCCCGCGAATAGGTCGGTCGAGACAGAGGCGCTCTGGCCCGCCGGGACGGTCATCACCGGCAGGCGCATGTCCGCCTGGAAGATCTCGCCGGACGTCGTCTGGGACGCCTTGAACACCCCGGTGAAGCCCTGGCCCGGCTTTGGCGCCATCGCCGTCAGCCAGTACTTGTCGGTGAAGCCCAGCCAGCCGTTCTCGGCCGCCTGATAGGTTTCGGCCGGGACGCCCTCGGTCGGGGACACGTCGCGATCGCGAATGTCGCCATATCCCAGGTCATCGTCGACCAGCACGCCGTCGAACACCGCGACGCCGCCCTCGTGAATGGTGATCAGGCGCGTGGTCTCTGGTTCGCCATGACGGGCGACGATGCCGTACGGGGCCAGCGAGACTTCGGCGCCGGTCGTGTTTTCGACCGACTGGGTGATCGAGAACATGAACTTGTCGTCGACGGAGATCACGCGGCGGAAGATCAGCCCTTCGCCATTGTCCCAGACCAGCGTCAGAGGGCTGTCCGGAGACAAGGTCTCGCCGCTTTCGACCATCCAGTCGGTGGCGGGGCCGGGGGCCGCGACGCCGCCGGTCGGAATCCAGCCGTAGACAGCGTAAAAGGCGCCGTCCGCTCCGGTGGGGCTGAGCAGCGTCACATTGGGCGAACTGGGGTCCAGCGTCTTGCGATAGGCCTTGAGGCTCAGATCGTCGATGCGCCCGCCCTTCAGCGAAATCGATCCCTTCAGGTTGGGCGTGTCGATCGGGGCGCGCACCGCGCCCTCGAGCGCCGTCTCGCGCGCCTGAGCGGGCGTGGCGCCCAGCGTCGGAGCGGTCCCGGCCGCGCCCGTCGGGGCGGGGGCGATCTGCTCCTGCGCTTGCTCGGCGCGCTGCTGCTCCGCCTGCTGACGGCCCAACTCCTCCGGATCGACGAAGAAGAACTGCCATACCAGAACCACGGCGACGCTCAGAATGGTCGCGATAAGGAAATTTTTCTGGTCGCCGCCGCCCATGGGAGGGTCCGCTCCATCTTGCCCTTGAAGTCCGGTGGGTTGAAGCGCTCCCAGCGACGAAGGTCAAGCGGAATCCGGGCCTGCTGGTCCTCTCTGGGCCATTGTGAGAGCGCCTGCCGGCCGGGTATTCTGGCCGACGCCGTGTCCGGAGCCCTGATTCAGATGGCTGACAAGAACATCGTCTCGCTGCTCGCCGAGCAGACCCCGCCGCCAAAGCGCGTCTATCGCCGGGGGCGCCCGGCCTGCCGCTATTGCGGCGTCGAACTGGTCGCCGGCGCGCGTGGCCGGGGCGCGTGCGACGCGCCCGACTGCCGCAAGAAGGACCGGCGGCTCAGAGGCCAGATCCGTCGCGAGAAAGACGAAATCGAGGTCGTGGCGATGCGCGCCGCCGCGGCGCGCGCGCTGGAGCGCGTTCCTTCAGGGCCGGCGCTGGCGGTCGAGGAGATCGCCGCGACATGCCACTTCTCCGCGCCGCTTGTCGCACTGGAGCGTGAGGAGGTTGACGCCTTCCGGACCAGCCTGGAGCACGCGATCCGCATCACTTTCATCCGGCAGGACGCCGCGCGCGCGCAGGGCGTAGAGCTTGCGGAGGAGGATGACGGCTCGACCCCGCTTCAGGACGGAGCGGTGGCGGCGGAACTGGTGTTCAAGATCTTCGAAAGCCGGGACGTGCTGGAGCAACCGGCGCATCCGGCCCAAAGCGCGGCCTGCGCAGCCTGCCGCGGGCGGTGTTGCGAGAGAGGGACCGAAAACCTCGGCTATATCCGGCCCGCCGACATCGCCCGCTTTCGCCGCCGCAACCCCGATGCGACGCCCGCGTCGATGGTCGAGGCGTACCTCGCCCAATTGCCGTCGCGCCATGTCCGTAATTCATGCGTCTTTCATGGGCCGGTGGGCTGCTCGCTGCCGCGCGACATGCGCAGCACCTTTTGCAACGGTTTCAAATGCCACTGGCTGCACCGGATCGACGACATGATCGCGGCGGGCGCGCCGCCGCGCCTTGTCGCGGGATTCGAGGCGCACCGGCCCCGGAAGGCGTTTCTGATCGAAGAGGACGGCTCGCTGGTGGAGACGCCGGTAGATTCCTCGATCAACAGTGAGGACCTTCTGGCCGAGGCGGCGGTGGTGGCGCGCGGCGAACCAAGCTGCGGCGAAGCCGATCAGACGTCCTTTCCCGAGTCGTCCGAGGCGGCGTCCCTGGGCGGCGGCACCGGGTCATAGCCATGTCCTCCCAGCGGGTGGCAGCGTGCGATCCGCTTGATGGTCAGCCAGCTTCCCCTGATCGCGCCATGGGTCTCCAGCGCCTCCAGCGCATAGGCCGAGCAGGTCGGCTGGAACCGGCAATTCATGCCTACGAGCGGAGAGAAGGTGGCGCGGTAGAGCCGCACCGGCAGCGAGACGATGAAGGCGAGGGGGGTCATGGCGTCTTGCCCCGGCGGCCGCCGCGCTTGTCGGAGTGGACCTTCTCGACCGCCACGCGCAGATCCTCCTGCAGCTTGTCGAAGGGCCGGGCGGCGGTCGCGCCGGCGCGGGCGATCAGCACGTAATCCCAGCCCGGGCGGCCAAGAATGGGCAGGACGGCGCGCGCGGCCTCGCGCAGCCGCCGTTTGGCGCGGTTGCGGAGGACGGCCTTGCCGACCTTCTTTGAGGCTGTGAAGCCGACCCGGATCGCATCGGCGGGGACGGCCTCGCCAGCCTCCGCCTCGCGGCGTCGACGGCCCTGCAGCACCAGCCCGGCGGCGGCCCATTTGCGCGCGCGGGCGGCGGCGAGGAAGTCGCGCCGTTTCAGAATCGTCTGGAGGGGAGCGCCGGAAACGACCGGCGCCGGAGCGTCGCGATTCTCCCCCGACTTATCTCCGGGGGCCTTCGCGATATGCTCCGGCGCCGTCATGTCACACCAGCAGTAAGGGCCCGAAGGCCCCGGACGGCCCTTAGGCCGACAGGCGCTTGCGGCCCTGCTTGCGGCGGCGGTTCAGGATCTTGCGGCCATTCTTGGTGGCCATGCGCGCCCGGAAACCGTGCCGGTTCTTGCGAACCCGGTTGCTCGGCTGAAAAGTGCGTTTCATCGCAACGTTCCCTCAAGTTCGGTCAGGCGCCGGCTGTTAAGCGCGCCCGGGACGATCATCCGTCAAAAGCGAGCCGCCCGCTTACTCCAACCCACCTGACAAGTCAACGCGCTGAACTCCCGTTCATAACACCTGATCAACGCCGCGTGAGGTATATGGCGCGCGCCGCCTTTTCGGCGCACATCTCCAAAGACGCGCGATAAGGTGCGCGACACGATGAGCGCAAACGATGACAGACGCGACCGTTCATGCAGCCGGCGCAGGCCGGCCGCGGAACCCCACCGTGGCTGAGACGCCGCAACCTTCGGGCCGGGCCGCGGGCCTGCGGCGCGCGGCGCCTTTGGCGGCGCTTCTGATCGGCGCGCTGGCGGCGGCGGTTTTCGCCAGCGACTATCTGAGCTTCGAGGCGCTGGCCGCGAATCGCGAGGCCCTGCTGGCGTGGCGCGATTCGAACTACCTCGCCGCGATCTCTGTCTACGCTCTGGTCTACGTCGTGATGGTCGCGTTCTCCGCGCCTGGCGCGGTGTGGATGACCATCGCGGGCGGATTCCTGTTCGGCGTCGCTGCGGCGACTCCCACCGTCGTCATCGCTGCGACGGTCGGCGCCACGGCGATCTTCCTGGCCGCCAAACACGGGCTTGGCGACATGCTGCGCGAAAAGGCCAGCGGCTGGTTGCGCCGGTTCGAGGATGGGGTGCGCGAGAACGATGTCAGCTTCATGCTGGTGATGCGGCTGGTCCCGGCGGTTCCGTTCTTCATCGCCAACGTCATTCCCGCTTTTCTGGGCGTCCGCACCGGCACCTATGTCTGGACCACGCTGGTCGGGATCATTCCGGGCGCCGCCGTCTACGCATCGGTCGGGGCCGGGCTGGGCGAGGTGTTCGAGGCTGGCGAGACCCCCGATATCGGTGTGATCTTCGAGCCGCATGTGTTCCTGCCCCTGCTCGGCTTGGCCGCGTTGGCGGCGCTGCCCGCCGCCTATAAACTGATCAAAAAGCAACGCGCGGACGGCTGAGACGCGCATCAGGGGAGAGGCGCGACATGGCCGAAGGGATCAAAGCCGACATTCTGGTGATCGGGGGCGGCTCCGGCGGGCTGTCGGTGGCGGCCGGGGCCGCGCAGATGGGCGCCAGCGTCGTGCTGGCCGAGGGCGGCAAGATGGGGGGCGATTGCCTCAACTACGGCTGCGTCCCCTCCAAGTCCCTGATCGCCGCCGCCAAGCTGGCCCATGCGCGCACCGTGGGTGAGGATCTCGGCGTAAAGACCGCCAAGCCGCGGGTCGATTTCGCCGCCGTTCACGATCATGTCCAGCAAGTGATCGCCGGGATTGCGCCGCACGATTCGAAGGAGCGGTTCGAGGGGTTGGGCGTCACCGTCCTGCCGCGCTACGCCAAGTTCCTGTCGCCGACCGTGGCGAAGGTGGGCGACACGCCGGTCCACGCGAGGCGGATCGTCATCGCCACGGGGTCGCGGCCCACTGCGCCGCCGATTCCCGGCCTCGCCGAGACGCCCTATCTGACCAATGAGACCATCTTCAAGCTCAGCGAGTTGCCCAAGCGGCTGCTGATCATCGGCGGCGGCCCGATCGGCGTCGAGATGGCGCAGGCGCATCAGCGGCTCGGCTCCAAGGTCACGCTGATCGATGCGGTCGACATGCTCAATCGCGAGGACCCGGAGCTGTCCGCCATCGTCCTGAAGCATCTGGAGGCGGAAGGGGTGACGCTGCGCCCCAACGCCGCCATCGCGAGCGTCGGCTGCGCGATCAAGCGCGGGGCGGAGGAGATCGCCATCGAACTGGAGGACGGCGAGACGCTGACCGGCACGCATCTTCTGGTCGCGACCGGCCGGGCGCCCAATCTGGAATGGCTGAACCTCGACGCAGGCAAGGTCGCGCATGACAAGTCCGGGGTGAAGGTCGACAAGGGGCTGCGCTCCGTCACCAACCGCAAGGTCTACGCCATCGGCGACGCCGCGGGGCTGGGGCAGTTCACCCATCTGGCGGGTTATCACGCAGGGGTGGTGATCCGCTCCGCCCTGTTCCGGCTGCCCGCGCGGGCGCGGACCGACCATATTCCGCGGGTCACCTTCACCGACCCCGAGATCGCGCAGGTCGGTCTCAGCTTCGAGGCGGCGCGCCACGCCCATGGCCATGTGGCGAAGGTTCTGCGCTGGTCCTTCGCCGAAAACGACCGCGCGCGGGCCGAACGCCAGACCGATGGCCTGATCAAGGTCGTCGTCGGCCCCAGGGGGCGCATCCTGGGCGCCTCCATCGTGGGGTCCGGCGCGGGCGAGTTGATCCAACCCTGGGCGCTGGCGATTTCGGAGAAGCTGAAGATCGGCGCGATGGCGAATTACGTCGCCCCCTATCCGACGCTGGGAGAGGTCTCGAAACGGGTCGCAGGATCGTATTTCACGCCGACTCTGTTCTCCGACCGCACCCGCGCCATCGTGCGCTTCCTTGCGAAGCTGGACTGAGCCCCGCTAGGAATCCCTATATGGTGTAGTGGGGTCCGGAATTGGCCGGGCCGCTCTGCGGAGGCTCAATGGCGATACTGCGCTCGCTTTCCGGCCGGCTTCTGGTGCTGACGATCATCTTCGTGATGCTCGCGGAGGTGTTCATTTTCGTGCCCTCCGTCGCGCGGTTCCGCGCCGAGTACCTGCAGAACCGCCTGCAGATGGCGCAGATCGCGTCTTTGGCGCTACTCGCGACGCCGGACGACATGGTCTCGCCCGATCTCGAGAAGGAATTGCTGGCCAACGCCGAGGTCTACGCCATCGCGCTGCGCCGGGATGAGGTGCGCGAACTGGTGCTGATGGGCGACCTGCCTGGCCCGGTGGAGCAGAGCTTCGACTTGCGCGATGCGGGCGCGCTGCAGCTGATCCGCGACGCGTTCGAATGCGCCATGGCGCCCCCCGGCCGGGTGATCCGGGTAATCGGAGAGCCGACCAACAACGCCGGCCTCGCCATCGAGGTGACGCTGAACGAGAAGCGCCTGAAGCACGAGATGATCGCCTATGGCTGGCGCATCTTTCAGCTGTCTCTGGTGATCTCTCTGTTCGCGGCTGTGCTGGTGTTTTTCGCCGTGCGCCGTTTCGTGGTCCGTCCGATCACGGGCGTCATCGGCGCCATGACCGCGTTCAGCGAGGACCCGTCCGATCCGAAACGCGTCATCCGGCCCTCCAGCCGCGTGGGCGAGGTGGCCGACGCCGAGCGCGCGCTCGCGCACATGCAGACGGACGTGCTGAACGCCCTGAAGCAGAAGGCGCATCTGGCCTCGCTGGGCGAGGCGGTGTCGAAGATCAGCCACGATCTGCGCAACATTCTCGCCGCCTCGCAGCTGATGGCCGACCGGCTGGAGGCGAGCAAGGACCCGATCGTCTCCCGCACCGGGCCGAAGCTGATCGGCACGCTGGACCGCGCGATCCGGCTGTGCGAGCGCACGCTCGCCTACGGCAAGGCGGAGGAGCCGCCGCCCGAGCGTCGCCGGGTGGCGCTTCGCGCCTTCGTCGATGAGGTGGCGGAGGCCGTGGGGCTGGCGAATGGCGGCGCTGTCGCGTTCGAGAACGCCGCGCCTTCGGACCTCTACGCCGACGCCGATCCAGAGCAACTGCATCGCGCGCTGTCGAACCTGCTGCGCAACGCCGCCGAGGCGATCGCCGCCAGCGGGCGGGGCGGGCGCATTCGCGTCTCCGCCCGGCATCTGGGCGACGGGGTGGAGATCGAGATCGCCGATGACGGGCCGGGCCTGCCCACGGCGGCGATTAAGCACCTTTTCAAGCCGTTCAAGGGCGGCGCCCGCCGAGAGGGCAGCGGGCTGGGGCTCGCCATCGCGCATGAACTGATCAGGGCGCATGGCGGGGCGCTGGAGCTGGCCTCCACCTCGACCGAAGGGTCGGTGTTCCGCATCGTGTTGCCGGACGCCACATAAGCGGGGCGCGTGCGATTCCCCCCTTGCATCCGGGCGAGGCGGGGACTATCACACCGGCCTCGCCGGCGGGATTACACCGGCAAGGGGCGCCGATAGCTCAGCTGGATAGAGCACCAGACTACGAATCTGGGGGTCGGGGGTTCGAATCCTCCTCGGCGCGCCAATAAAATCAGAGACTTGGGTGGATGCGGCGCGAAAGGCACCGACATATGTCTTTCACCTGTCTTCCACGGCGGTCTATCTCAGCGGCAAAAGGCAACCCATTCGAACTCGGCCTGCGGGTCGATCGGAACAAGTTCTCAGCAGTCCGCTTTCGTGCCGATTCTGTTGAAAAAGTCGTCAGGTTTGGCTGTTGAAGAGCGGCGTCGTTCGACGCGCAACCGGGCCCGATCACGCTGGCCGCGGCATTCGGGACGTCGGGATCAGCCTGGC
>QKHF01000093.1 GCA_003250135.1 Paracoccaceae bacterium
GCGCTTCATGGACGTGCGGCTGGTCGAGCATAACGAGCCGATCTTCGTCTCGGGCCTTGGCGAGGCGCCATTCCACAAGTTCTTCGAACAGTATCGCGGGCTCTCCATTTCCTCCTCCATCGTCGTCGGCACGCCCTATGGCGAAGCGACGCAAGGCTCGTCGCTGGTCTATGTCGACGGGGTGACCAAGGCGACCGCCTCGATCCGCATCGCCCACGAATCGGTTCTGGCGGCGACGCTGGCGGTGGCGCGGGAGAAGATGCAGGGCGTCGCGACCCGCCCGCCGGCGCATCCCGACCCCGACCACATGGAGTCGCTGAGTTGGGCGGACCTCGTGAGACAGGGACTCGCCACCCGCAAGATCGTCACCAACGCCGAGCTGGACGCCGCCTTCGCCGCGACGCGCTGGACCGATGACGACCCGGAGGCGAAGGCCGCGCCGGACGCGCCCTATCTCGATCTCTGGATCGTCGATCTTGGGCCGAAATCCATCGCCCGCGCGGCGCTGACCGCGGAAGGGTATGAGGAGCTTCAGCGGTTCCTGTCGATCTCGCCGGATGAAGAGCCGATCCTGCTGATCGAGACCGCACGGCACGGGCTGGTCAGCCCCGATTTCGTGCGCAACACCGCGCCCGACTGGCTGTCGGCGGAGCAGGACGGGCTGCCGGTCGCCCTCCGCGACGCGGACCTTTTCGTGGATCTGGCGGAGGACGCGCCCGACGGCGTCGCGATGATCCTGCGCACCGACAGGCGGCTCGGCTTCGACCCGGCCCGCGAATGGACGCTGAAGGTCGCTGCGATCCGTGAACACGGCGTGTTCCGGCCCGAGATCGGCAGGGTGGAGTTGACCGCGACCCATGCCACGGATGGACGGTTCTTCGTTCGGCCCGAGGCGGCGCAGGCCGCGCCGCCCTGGCTGGAAGCGCTGCGAAACCGGCAGGCCGATCTGATCGCCGCAGGCCTGTTCCTCTCCGCCCTCACATGGCTGTTGCTGCGGCGGCAGGATGCTCTGGCGGATGCGCCGGATTACCAGCCGTTCCGGCTGGGCGTTCTGGCCGTGATGATTGGCTTTATCGGCTGGTGGGGACAGGGGCAGCTTTCCATCGTCACGGTGCTGGGCGTGATCCGCGCGGCGTGGGAGGGGGGAAGCTTCGCCTTCCTGCTCTACGACCCGTTCTCGCTACTCATCTGGGGCTTTGCGATCCTCGGCTTCGTGCTCTGGGGCCGCGGCTATTTCTGCGGCTGGCTGTGCCCGTTCGGCGCAATGCAGGAATTCGCGCACCATCTGGGGCGGTTGCTGCGCCTGCCCCAGATCGAGCCGTCCTCGCGCTGGGACAACCGGTTAAAATTGGTGAAATACTGGGTTCTGGCGGCGCTGCTGGGCGTCGTCTTCGTCGCGCCCGATCACGTCGACACGGCGGCGGAGGTGGAGCCGTTCAAGACCGCCGTCACCACCTATTTTTCGCGCGAGTGGTTCTACGCCGCCTATGCGGCCTGCTGGCTGCTGTTGGCCACGGTCCTCTTCAAGGGCTTCTGCCGCTACGTCTGCCCGCTCGGCGCGGTGATGGCGCTCGGCGGGCTTCTGCGCGGGCGCGAATGGATCAAACGACGCACCGAATGCGGCAGCCCGTGCCAGCTTTGCAAGGTCAACTGCAAGTACGGCGCAATCCGCAAGACCGGAGAGATCCGCTACGACGAGTGCTTCCAGTGCCTCGACTGCGTGACCATCCACAATGACGGCGCGCGCTGCGTGCCGCTGGTGCTGGCGACCAAGAGGCGTCCGGCCTTCACGCTTAAGGCCGCCGAGTGACCCGACGCCCGCAGCTCCGCTAGCGCAGTTCGGGCGGCGAGAAACTCAACCCGTATTTGGAGAAGATCGCCTCCATGCGCCCGTCCTGAATGGCGGCGAAGATCGCGTCCTCGACCGCATAGGCCAGCGCCCGGTAGGAGAAGTGCACCGCCGCGCCAACCGTCCATTTCCCGACCGCGAAGCCGGGCAGAGGCGGCGTGTGGAGCGCCAGCCCCTCGGTCAACCCCGCCTCAAGCTGCGCCTTCGGGCCCATCGCCGCCATGGTCTCGCCCGCGGCCAGCGCCTGCATCGCCGCCTCCATGGTCGGATAGCGGCGGATGTTGGCCGCAAGCTGCCCGCCCGGGAAGGCGGAGAGATAGAAATCCGCGATGGAGTCATTCTCCACCGCGACCGTGTCGAACCGGAAATAGGCGGGCGTCGGGGGATCGTCGGGATAGGCCTCTCGCCGGTAGGCGATGGCGACTTCCTCGACATGGTAGAGGCCGGTGAAGGCGACCTGCTCCACCCGGCAAGCGAACTCGCCATCGTAAGGGACGTGCAGCATCACGTTGGCGACGCGCCCGCCGATGATCGGGCCTTTCCAGATCCAGTTCCTGAGATCGGTCTCAAGGTTCTCGCCCGGTGTGACCAGCGTGAAGCGCGCCTCGACGCCCAGATCCGCGGCGATCAGCCTGCCGATCTCGACATCTACGCCCTCAGGCTTCTCGCCCTCGTCATAGGACCAGGGCGGGAAATCCTCATAGAGAGCGAAGGTGATGAAGCCCCGTTCCTGGATCGCATCCAGATCGGCGCCGACGATGTCGCGAGACGCGTTCTGGGGTTTGGGTTGGGGCGCATAATCTTCGCATCTCGCCAGCGCGGACTGCCCGAACAGGCCTCCGATGGAGAGGAAGAGGAGGAGTCTGGCGAATGCTCCGATCATGCGCCCCATCCTGCCGGCCTAATGGGCGGCGGACAATCCCACGGTCAGGGCTTCGGCCGCGTGTGCATAGTCCGGCGCGTCGCCCGAGATCAGGTTGGCGGCGCGGAAGGCGGCGCTGTCAGCGACGGGCGCGCCAGAGCCGGTCTCGACCTCGGCCGCGATTCCTTTGAGCTCTTCGTGCAGCGCGGCCGCATCGCCTTCGCCGCCCTTGGACATTCCGACGAGGTCGTCGCGGATCTCCAGAAGCCGCACCGTGTGAGCCTCCAGCGTGCCGTCGTCTGGGCGGGTCTCGACATAAGTGCGGATCGCCCAGGCGGCCTTCTGGCCCAGAAGCTCGCCGAAGGCGGGCATCTTGGTCACGCCGTCCTGAGTGTAGCCGGTCTGGAACCGCTCGACGAACCACTCGTCACCCATCTCCTCGGCCTCGAGATAACGCAGGTCGGGGGCGAGGCCGCCCGACACTGCGCCGAGGCCGTGGCAGCGGGCGCAGTTCTGGACGAAGCCGGACTCGCCAATCTCGATCGCCGTCTTCCAGACGTCGTCGCCGGCGTCGCGATAGGGGTTCTCCGTCAACCATTCTTCGCTGACATCGGGCAGCGCGTCGGTGTTTACAGGCTGGGGGGTGAGCGGCAGTCCGGCGGCAATGGCGGCGCCGGCGGTCGCGATCAGGCCAAGCGCGGCCAGAGGGGTTCTGAACATGGCGATTTCCTCCGTCGTCAATGTTGGAGGAGTTGTACCTTGAGGCCATGGGCCGCCGATACGCGACTTTGGTTTGAGATCGGCCCGAAAACC
>QKHF01000305.1 GCA_003250135.1 Paracoccaceae bacterium
ATCGTCCAGCAGCACCGCGCGGCCCGCCGGAGCGACCCGCAACAGAGGGTCCAGCACCCGCATCAGCCGCTGCGGCGTCCTCGCGTTCACGGCCAGACACCGGTCGAGATCCTTTTCCGCCACATGGTCGGCAGGCGACAGGGGGGCGGCGTGCACGGCCGTGTGGACCCAGAGGTCCAGCCGTCCCCAGCGCTCATAGATCGCCGCGCCCAGCCGCTCCAGCGCCGGATCGTCCGTCAGGTCCAGCGGAACCAGCGTGGCCGCGCCGCCCCCAGCCTTGATCGCGTCGTCCAGCTCCTCCAGCCCGCCGACTGTGCGGGCGAGAGCGATCACATGCGCGCCCTCTGCGCCCAATTGTTCGGCGACGGCGCGACCGAGACCGCGCGATGCGCCGGTGACAAGCGCGACGCGCCCCTCGAAACGTTTATCTGTCATGGGGTTAAGCGGATTTCTTGAGTTCGAGGCGGCCGCTCTGCAGCATGTCCGACGGGGCCACCGGATATTCGCCGCTGAAGCACGCGTCGCAATATTGCGGGGCGTCGGCGTCGCGGCCCGTATCCTCGCCGCAGGCGCGATACAGCCCGTCGAGGGTGATGAAGCGGATCGAGTCGACGCCCAGATGCTCGGCCATCTCCGCCTCGGTCATCTGGGCGGCCAGCAGTTTTTCGCGCTGGGGCGTGTCGACGCCATAGAAGCAGGGCCATGCGGTCGGCGGGCTGGCGATGCGGAAATGCACTTCCTTGGCGCCGGCGTCGAGGATCATTTCCTTGATCTTGCGGCTGGTCGTGCCGCGCACCACGGAGTCGTCCACCAGAACGATGCGCTTGCCCTCGACCACCGCCCGGTTGACGTTCAGTTTCAGCCGAACGCCCATGTTGCGGATCTGCTCGGTCGGCTCGATGAAGGTGCGGCCGACATACTGGTTGCGGATGATGCCCATCGCGAAGGGAATGCCGCTTTCCTGGCTGTAGCCGATCGCCGCCGGGGTGCCGCTGTCCGGCACCGGGCAGACGATGTCAGCCTCGACCGGCGCCTCCCGCGCCAGCTCCTGCCCGATCAGACGACGCGTCTCGTAGACGCCGCGCCCGCCGATCACGCTGTCGGGGCGCGAGAAGTAGACATACTCGAAAATGCAAAATCGGGGTTTCGGCTGGCCGAAGGGGCGCTGGCTTTCCAGTTTGCCGCCCTTGTGGATGATCACCATTTCGCCCGGGTCGATCTCCCGCACGAACTCGGCGCCGACGATGTCCAGCGCGCAGGTCTCCGACGAGAGGATCCAGGCGTCGCCCAGCTTGCCAAGCACCAGCGGCCGGACGCCCAGAGCGTCGCGCACGCCGATCATCTTGGACCGGGTGATGGCGATGACCGAGAAGGCTCCTTCGACCCGGCGTAGCGCATCCTTCATCCGCTCGGGAATGTCGCGCTGGATGGAGCGCGCCATCAGGTGGACGATGCACTCGCTGTCCGAGCTGGACTGGAAGATCGAGCCGCGCTCGATCAGCTCCGCCCGCAGCGCCTCGGCGTTGGTGATGTTGCCGTTATGGGCGATGGCGAAGCCGCCCTTGGCGAATTCCGCGTAAAGCGGCTGCACGTCGCGGATCGCCGTCTGGCCCTTGTTGCCCGCCGTCGAATAGCGATTGTGCCCGACGGCGTGCCCGCCCGGCAAAAGATCCATCACCGACTGGTTGGTGAAGTTGTCCCGCACATAGCCCATGCGCCGGACGCTGTTGAACTGCTGTGCGTCGCTGTCATAGGCGACGATGCCGGCCGCTTCCTGCCCCCGGTGCTGCAGAGCGTGCAATCCAAGCGCGACGATGCTGGCCGCGCCCTGCGCGCCGAAGACTCCGTAGATGCCGCATTCTTCGTGCAGCGAGTCGTCATCGAACGGTGTTTCGTGCTCCATCAGCGTCATCGTCATGCGTTCGCTTCCTGCGAGCGGACCCGGCAACTGTCCATCAAACCGTCGATCCAATCCGCCAGCCAGTCGGGCATTTCCGTCGGCGTCTCCGCCAGAATCATGTCCGCCGTATCGGCGATGAACGATGTCGAAGCGGCTTTCTCGATCATCGGTATTTCCGCGCCCATGAACTTATAGAGCCAAAAAGCGATAACGAGAAGTAACACGCCTCGCGCCACGCCGAAGAAGAATCCGAGTCCCCGGTCAATCGGTCCCAGAGCCGATTCCCGCACCGCGCTCGCCATGGCGGCGGTCAGAACCGAAAGCACGATCAGGGCGATGGCGAAGACGGCGGCGAAAGCGGCCAGCATCGACAACTCGCAGGACTTGGACACGAAGTCGCCAAGGACCGGAATTTTTTTGACCATCGGCTCGAAGGTCGGCGCGAGCGCGAAGGACGCGGCGCCGGCGATCAGCCAGCCGCCAATGGACATCAGTTCCCGGGTGAAGCCGCGCGCGAAGGCCAGCACGGCGGAGATGAACAGGACAAGGGCCACGCCCCCGTCGACAATCGTGAAAGTCATCAGCTCGATCCGGTTCCCTGTTCAGCCGGGGTCAATCTATCGACCAGTTCCGCCAAGGTCGACATCCCGATGCCGCGCACCGGCGACTCGCTGGGCGGCGCCGATTTGGAGGACATCATCGCCGTGGTGAATCCCAATTTCGCGGCCTCTTTTATCCGCGCGTCGGTTTGAGAGACAGGCCGCACCGCGCCGGACAGGCTGATTTCGCCGAAAATGATCGCGTCCTGCGGCGTTGGCGCATCGCAATAAGCCGACACGAGCGCGGCCGCCACGGCCAGGTCGGCGGCAGGCTCGGTCACCCGCATGCCCGCCGCGACGTTGAGATAGACATCATGACCGCCCAGCGAAAGACCGCAGCGCGTCTCGAGCACCGCCAGGATCATCGAAAGCCGCGCCGAGTCCCAGCCGATCACCGCACGCCGCGGCGTGCCGAGGCTCGATTTCGAAACCAGCGCCTGAATCTCCATCAGCACCGGCCGCGTGCCTTCGACTCCGGCGAAGACGACGGAGCCAGACGTCTCCTCCTCACGGTCGCTCAGGAACAGGGCGGAGGGGTTGGCGACCTCGGCCAAACCGGCGTCCGTCATCTCAAAGACGCCGATCTCATCCGCAGGGCCGAAACGGTTCTTCACGGCGCGAAGAATGCGGAACTGGTGCCCGCGCTCGCCCTCGAAATAGAGCACCGTGTCGACCATGTGCTCGACCACGCGCGGGCCTGCGATCTGCCCGTCCTTTGTCACATGGCCCACCAGAACCACCGCCACGCCGCGACGCTTGGCGAAGCTGGTCAGTTCATGCGCAGCCGCGCGCACCTGCGCCACCGAGCCCGGCGCGCTTTCCACGTTGTCCGCCCAGACCGTCTGGATCGAGTCGATGACGACCAGGTCGGGCTTCTCCGCCTCCAGCGTGGTCAGCACGTCGCGCAGGTTCGTCTCGGCCGCCAGCAGCACGTTCGCCTCGCCGAGGCCCAGCCGAGCCGCGCGCATCCGCACTTGCGCCGCGGCTTCCTCGCCCGAGACATAGACCGTCTTCGCGCCCGCGTCGCCGAACGCCGCCACCGCCTGCAACAGCAGCGTGGACTTGCCGATGCCGGGATCGCCGCCCACCAGAATGGCCGAGCCCGGCACCAGACCGCCGCCCAGCACCCGGTCCAGTTCGGCGATGCCAGAGGGGCGGCGGGGAGGGGCGTCTTCCGCCCCCGACAGGGGGGTCAGTTCAACCTGCCGGCCCTTGGTCTTGCCGAGGCTCTTCGAGGCGGGACCGGCGGAAGACAGGCCGGCGTCCTCCTCGATGGAGTTCCAAGCCCCGCAAGCGTCGCAGCGTCCCGCCCATTTCCGGTGCGCCGCGCCGCATTCTCGGCAGACAAAGCTGAGATCGTGCTTGCCCATCTTCGCCTCAGGACGACGGCGCGAAAGGCAGGCCGCTCGCCACCGTCACGGCGAAAATCAGCTGGATGACCGGGAACAGTTTGCGCCAGCGCGTCTCGAACAGGATGCAGGCGGTCGCGAAAGCCGCCAGCCACATCGCGAAGGCGCTGGCCATGGATTGCGGCGACAGACCCAGAATCGGACCCCCATCCGCCAGCGTCAGCACCGCCATCACCGCCAGTCCGAACACCACCGCGCCCAGATGAGTCCAGCGTAGCTTGTCGCGCAGGATAACCACCTGAGCCGCGCTGAAGAGCGTTGCGAAGAAGAACGCGATTCCGACCAGCGCCGACAGCAGGAACAGGGGCATGGTCATCGGCGGCGTCTACCTCACCGCCTCGATCGGGCCATCGGCGCGGCCGTGGATGAACTGATCGACGTAAGCGTTTCCACTGTTTTCCATTTCGCCGATCGGACCGCACCACTGCACGACGCCTTCATGAATCATCGCCACGTTGTCCGCAATCTTGCGAACGCTCGACATGTCATGGGTGATGGTCATGGCGGTGGCGCCGATCTCGGTCACCAGCTCGCGGATCAGGTCGTTGATGACGTCCGCCATGATCGGGTCGAGGCCCGTCGTCGGCTCGTCGAAAAAGATGATCTCAGGCGCCGCCGCAATGGCGCGGGCCAGGCCGACGCGCTTCTGCATGCCGCCGGACAACTCGGCCGGAAAAAGATCCGCGGTCTTTTCCTTCAGGCCGACGCGCTTGAGCTTTTCAATGGCGATGGCCCGCGCCTCGTCGTTCGGCAGCTTGCGCTTGCCGTGCAGCAGGCGGAAAGCGACGTTCTGCCAGACGGTCAGACTGTCGAACAGCGCGCCGCCCTGAAACAGCATGCCGAACTTGTCCAGCATTGCGTCTCGCGACCGGCCGCTGCTGCGGTCGACCCGTGCGCCGTCGACATGGATCTCGCCGGCGTCGGGCCGGATCAGGCCCAGAATGCATTTCAGCGTCACGCTCTTGCCGGTGCCGGAGCCGCCGATGATCACCATCGATTCGCCCTTGGCGACGGACAGATCCACGCCTCGCAGGACCGCGTTGGACCCGAACGCCTTGGCGACGCCCTTGAGTTCGATTTTCGGGGTCTCGCTCATGCCCGCCTCATGCCGAGAAGAACAACTCGGTGAGCACGTAGTTGGCGGCCAGGATCAGCACGGAAGCGCCCACGACCGCATTGGTCGTCGCCCGGCCGACGCCCTGCGCGCCGCGGCCCGAATTGTAGCCCTGATAGCAGCCCATCAGCGCGATGATGAAACCGAACACCGCCGCCTTCACGAGTCCCGAGAACACGTCGTCGAACTCCAGGAAGTCGACCGTGTTGTTAAGGTACGCGCCCTCGTTGAAGCCCAGCCGGCCGACGCCCACGAGGAACCCGCCCATGATCCCGATGGCGTCCGCCACGGCGACGAGGATCGGCATCGCGACCGTCGCGGCGATCAGCC
The DNA here is from genome assembly GCA_003250135.1 of Paracoccaceae bacterium. GTDB lineage: Bacteria > Pseudomonadota > Alphaproteobacteria > Rhodobacterales > Rhodobacteraceae > SZUA-547. The sequence goes on from QKHF01000305.1 coordinate 5,353, forward strand.
GGGGCGTCACCAGATATTTGAACGGGTTGGTGGAGAGCGTGGTCAGCGCGTCGATCTGTTCGGTCACGCGCATGGTGCCGATCTCCGCCGCGATGGCGGCCGAGACGCGCCCGGCGACCATTAGTCCGCCCAGCACCGGGCCAAGCTCGCGCACGATGCCGATGGCGACGATTGAGGCGACCGCGCTTTCCGCGTTGAACCGCGCGCTGCCCACGTAGATCTGCAGCGCCAGCACCGCGCCGGTGAACACCGCCGTCATGCCCACCACCGGTAGCGAGAAATAGCCGATTTTCAGGAATTGCCGCGCAATCTCGCCAAGAAAGAACGGCGGGCGCAGGCAATGACTGACCGCTTGCGCGGTGAAGATCGCCAGATGCCCGGCCGTGGAGCAAAGCCCCAGAACCGTGCGCCCGATCGACGCCAGAAGATCAGTGATGAAGCCGGTGATCGCCAAGGATAAGCCGCCTTAAAGGAGAACAAGTCCGCGCCCTTTTAGCCGCTGCGCTTGGGCGATCCAAGGCCCGATGACCGATTGCGCGTCCCTGCGCCGCCGCGTCAGAACGCGCCGCGCGCCATATCGCGGGCCAGATCGCCGAAGCGGGTGAAGCGGCTGTCGAACATCAGGTCCACCTTTCCGATGGGGCCGTGACGCTGCTTGCCGATGATGACTTCGGCGCGGTTATGCACCTCGTCCATCTTCTCCATCCATTCGACATGCTCCGGCGTGCCTTCGCGGGGCTGCTGACGGGCGATGTAGTATTCCTCCCGGAATACGAACATCACCACGTCAGCGTCCTGCTCGATCGACCCGGACTCCCTCAGGTCCGACAGCTGGGGCCGCTTGTCGTCGCGCGCCTCCACCTGACGGGAGAGCTGGGAGAGCGCGATCACCGGGATGTTGAGCTCCTTCGCGATCGCTTTCAGGCCCTGCGTAATTTCGGAAACTTCCTGCACGCGATTTTCCCCGGCCTTCGAGGAGCCGCGCACAAGTTGCAGATAGTCCACCATCAGCACGTCCAGCCCGTGCTGGCGCTTCAGCCGCCGGGCGCGCGCCGCGAGGGTGGAGATGGGAAGGGCGGGGGTGTCGTCGATATGGAGGGGAATCGCCTCCAGATCCCGCGCCGCCTCGACGAAACGGCGGAACTCGTCCTCCTCCATGTCGCCCTTGCGAATCTTCTCGGACGGGATTTCCGCCTGCTCCGACAGGATGCGGGTGGCGAGCTGCTCGGCCGACATTTCCAGCGAGAAGAACCCGACGACGCCGCCGTCGACCGCGCCTTCCGACCCGTCCTGCAAGGTCCCGCGGCGATAGGCCTTGGCGATGTTGAAGGCGATGTTGGTGACCAGCGAGGTTTTACCCATCGAGGGCCGCCCGGCGAGGATGATCAGGTCCGAGGGGTGCAGCCCGCCCAGCTTCTTGTCCATGTCCATCAGGCCGGTGGAGACGCCCGCCAGCCCGCCGCCGCGCTGATAGGCGGCGTTGGCGACCATCACCGATTCCTTGGCCGCCTGAACGAAGGGCTGGAACCCGCCCTCGTATTTGCCGGTCTCCGCGAGGGCGTAGAGCCGCTGCTCCGCCTCGACGATCTGGTCCTTGGGCTCGACCTCGTGGTCCGCGACGCGGGCGGACAGTACGATGTCCTCGCCGATATTCATAAGGTCGCGGCGCACCGCCAGATCGTGGATCGTCTGCGCGTAGTCGCGGGCGTTGAAGATGGAGACCGCCGCCCCCGCCAGCCGCGCCAGATAGGCGGGGCCGCCGACTTCGGCCAGCGCCTCGTCATTCTCGAAGAACGCCTTCAGCGTGATCGGGGTCGCCAGCGCGTTCTTCTGGATGCGCCGTCCGGCCACCTCGAATATCCGCGCGTGCAGCGGGTCATAGAAGTGACGCGATTCGATGATCGAGGCGACGCGGTCGTACACCTCGTTATTCACCAGAATCGCGCCCAGAAGCGCCTGTTCCGCCTCAATATTATGTGGCCGCGCCTCTATCTCAGGCGCTTGTCCGCCATCCGCCATTCTGCTCGATTCCCGTCCCTGTTGGACGGGCTGATTATCTCATTCGAATGCGGCTGAAGCGTGGGATTCGTAATGTCGCGGGATGCGTCCTCGCTGTTTTTTTTCCACAGGCCGTCGAATGGATAACAGTGGGGATAACAGGCCGCCGGACCATCGCGGAATCGCGGAAATGAAAAAGGCCGCGAGGTTCCCCCCGCGGCCCTGATGTCCAGTTCGCGATAAGCGCGGATCAGCGCGCCTCGTCCTCCGACGCCTCGTCGTCGCCCTCGGGCTCGATGACCTCCATGCCTTCCGGCGCGGATTCCTCTTCGAACAGTTCGGCGACGTCGAAGGCTTCCTCGGCCTCCTGCTCGGCGCGCATCTCGGCGACCGACTTGCCCGCGGCCTGAATCTCGGCCTCTTCCGCCGAGCGCGCCACGTTGATGGTGATCTTCGCGCTCACCTCGGGGTGCAGGATGACCCGCATCTCGTGCAGGCCCAGCTCCTTCACCGGCTTGTCGAGCACGATCTGGCGCTTCTCGACGCTGAATCCGCCATCGGTGGCGGCGTCGGCGGCGTCGCGCGCGGTGACCGAACCATACAGCGAGCCCGCTTCGGACGCCTGCCGGATCACGACGAACTTCTGTCCGTCCAGCTTGGCGGCGACCGCCTCGGCCTCTTTCTTGGCCTCGAGGTTGCGCGCCTCAAGCTGCGCGCGCTCGGTCTCGAAGCGCTTCATGTTCGCCGCGGTCGCGCGCAAGGCCTTGCGCTGCGGCAGCAGGAAGTTGCGGGCGTAGCCGTCCTTCACTTTGACGACGTCGCCCATCTGGCCGAGTTTCTCGACCCGCTCAAGAAGAACGATTTCCATGACTTCGTCCTCCTTACTTGATCGCGTAGGGCAGCAGGGCCAGGAAGCGCGCGCGCTTGATGGCGCGGGCGAGCTCCCGCTGCTTCTTCGCGGACACCGCGGTGATGCGGCTGGGGACGATCTTGCCGCGCTCCGAGATGTAGCGCTGCAGGAGTTTCACGTCCTTGTAATCGATCGCCGGCGCATTCTCGCCAGAGAACGGGCAAGCCTTGCGGCGGCGGAAAAACGGTCTGCGTGTTGCGGCCATGTCTTTTCTCCTATCCCGCCGTTCAGTCGTCGCGGCGGCCGCCGCGGCGGCCCCGGCCGCGGTCGTCGCGGCTGCTCTTCGCCTGAATCACGGCGCTCGGACCCTCTTCGTGCTCGTCGACCCGAATGGTCATGACGCGCATCACGTCGTCGTGCAGGCGCATCAGGCGCTCCATCTCGTGCACGGCGTCCGCGGGAGAGTCGGACCGCATGAAGCCGTAATGGCCCTTACGGTTCTTGTTGACCTTGTAGGCGAGGGTGCGAAGGCCCCAGTATTCATGGCCGACGACGTCGCCGCCATTGTCCTTGAGGACCTGTCCGAAGTGCTCGATCAGCCCCTCGGCCTGCGCGTTGGAGATATCCTGACGCGCAATGAAGACATGCTCGTAAAGAGCCATGCTATCCATCCATTTCCGGCGCGCTTCAAAATGCGGGGCTTCAAGCTCCCAACCCGCATACGAGAGGCGACGCGATTCACCTGATCTGGGAGAAGCCGCGCTTATACGCCAATTCGTCGCCGGCGCAAGGTCTGGATGCGCGATTCGTCGCTGTTTCCGCAGCTTTGGATGACTTGCATCCGCCCCCCTGCCGCTGCCACAATCGGTCTCAAAGAGGGAGGATAACGTGAAGGCTGCATTCACATTTCCGGGTCAGGGGTCCCAGGCGGTCGGCATGGGCAAGGAACTGGCCGATGCGTCGCCCGCTGCGGCTGAGGTGTTCAAGCGCGTGGACGAGGCGCTGGGACAGAACCTTTCGAAGCTGATGTGGGAGGGGCCGGGCGACGAGCTGACCCTCACAGAAAACGCGCAGCCCGCGCTGATGGCGACCTCGATGGCCGCCCTCGCGGTGCTGGAGGGTGAGGGCGTATCGGTGGCCGAACACGCGGCTTATGTCGCCGGTCATTCGCTGGGCGAGTATTCCGCGCTCTGCGCCGCCGGGGCTCTGTCGCTGGAGGATACGGCGCGGCTGTTGCGCATTCGCGGCAAGGCGATGCAGTCGGCTGTGCCGGTGGGCCAGGGCGCCATGGCGGCGTTGCTCGGGCTGGACCTCGCCGACGCGCAGGAGGTGGCCGCGGAGGCTGCTCAAGGCGAGGTTTGCGAAGCGGCCAACGACAATGCGCCGGGGCAGGTGGTCGTGTCCGGCTCCAAGGCCGCGATCGAGCGCGCCGTGGAGATCGCGAAGACCAAGGGCGCCAAGCGCGCCGTGCTGCTGCCCGTGTCCGCGCCCTTCCATTGCGCCATGATGCAGCCCGCGGCCGAGGAAATGGCTCGCGCTCTCTCTCATGTCGAGTTGCAGCGTCCCGTCGTTCCACTGGTTCCCAACGTGAAGGCGGAGGCTGTCTCCAACCCGCAGCTGATCGACAATCTTCTCGTCGATCAGGTCACGGGCGCCGTCCGCTGGCGCGAAAGCGTTCTCTGGATGGCTGGACAAGGCGTCGATACGCTGGTTGAAATCGGCGCCGGAAAGGTTCTGACGGGCCTTGTCCGCCGCATTGAAAAATCGCTCACCGGCCTCGCGGTCAACACGCCCGAGGACGCCAAATCAGTCGCTGAGGCCCTGAAGGGATGATGGGCCGCGCAGCGACGACAGGGGGGAAATCTCATGTTTGATCTGACCGGCAAGACCGCTCTGGTCACCGGCGCCTCTGGCGGCATCGGCGGCGCCACCGCCCGCGCGTTGCACGCCCAGGGCGCGACCGTCGGGCTCTCGGCCCGGCGCACTGGCCCGCTGGAGGAACTCGCCGCCGAACTCGGCGACCGCACCCACATCCTGCCTTGTGATCTTTCGGACGCCGAGCAGGTCGAGGCTCTGCCAAAGCAGGCGATCGAGGCGATGGGCGGGATCGACATCCTGGTGAACAACGCCGGCGTCACGCGCGACAACCTCTTCATGCGCATGTCGGATGAGGAATGGTCCAGCGTGATCGACACCAACCTGACCTCGGCCTTCCGCATGATCCGCGGCGTTCTGCGTGGCATGATGAAGAAGCGCTGGGGGCGGATCATCAATATCACCTCGGTGGTGGGAACCACGGGCAATCCGGGGCAGGGCAACTACTGCGCCTCCAAGGCGGGGCTCACCGGCATGTCGAAATCGGTCGCCTATGAGCTCGCGCCGCGCGGCGTCACAGTCAATTGCGTTGCGCCGGGTTTCATCGCCACGCCGATGACCGACGTGCTCAATGACGACCAGCGCGCGCGCATTCTGGGCTCGATCCCGGCTGGACGCATGGGCGCGCCCGAGGAAATCGCCTCCGCCGTTGCGTTCCTCGCGTCGGAGGAGGGCGGCTATATCACCGGCCAGACGATCCATGTGAATGGCGGTATGGCCATGATTTAAACTGCGCGCTTTTGCGGTTTCGCGAAACGCGCGTCTTGTGCTAACCAGCGTTCAAGTTCATTGGCGTGACCGGCAGGTCGCACAGCCTCCTTACCGGGAATGTTGCAGCGAATAGGCGCGTCGGAACTCACAACAGGGCAAGTAACGGAGCGGACGCTCCAAAAAGCGAGGACCAATACAGATGAGCGACATTGCGGATCGAGTACGGAAGATCGTGGTCGAGCACCTCGGCGTCGAGGAAGACAAGGTTGTCGAGAGCGCGAGCTTCATCGACGATCTGGGCGCGGACAGCCTCGACACCGTCGAGCTGGTCATGGCGTTCGAGGAAGAATTCGAGATCGAGATTCCGGACGACGCCGCCGAGACCATCCAGACCTTCGGCGACGCGGTGAAGTTCATCTCCGCCAAATCGTAAGACGCGCCGGCCTCGCGGCCGGATACGTCCGCCGCGGCGCCTGACCCATGCGTTAGGCGCCGTTTCTATATCAAAGTGTCGCCTGCGGCGCGTTGTATAGCCGCTTTCCAAGGCGATTGCGCATAACAATGCGTCGGGCGGGGCCGCTCGCCACGTCGCAGTCAGCTTGGAGGGTCGCTATGCGCCGTGTTGTCGTCACTGGAATGGGAATGGTCACGCCTTTGGCCTGCGGGGTGGAGGAGACGTGGTCACGCATCCTCGACGGGCAGTCGGGCGCCGACAGGATCAAGTATTTCGACTCGTCGCATCTGCCATGCCAGATCGCCTGCGAGATCCCGCTCGGCGACGGCACGAACGGCACCTACGACTCCACCCAGTGGGTTGAGGCCAAGGACCAGCGCAAGATCGACCGCTTCATCGTCTACGCCATGACCGCTGCGCAGCAGGCGATCGAGGACTCGGGCTGGATGCCCGAGGATGAGGACGACAGGAAGCGCACCGGCGTCCTGATCGGCTCCGGCATCGGCGGCATCGAAACCATCGCCGACGCCGCGATCACGCTGAAGGAACGTGGACCGCGCCGCATTTCTCCGTTCTTCATCCCGGCGGCGCTGATCAACCTCTGTTCCGGACAGGTCTCGATCAAGTACGGCTTCAAGGGTCCAAACCACGCGGTGGTCACCGCCTGCTCGACCGGCGCGCACGCCATTGGCGACGCCTCCCGCCTGATCGGCCTGGGCGACGCCGACGTCATGGTCGCGGGCGGCGCCGAGGCGCCGGTTTGCGAACTGTCGGTCGCGGGCTTCGCCGCCTGCAAGGCGCTCTCGACATCCTATAACGATCAGCCGACCCGCGCCTCGCGCCCTTACGACAAGGGCCGCGACGGTTTTGTCATGGGCGAGGGCTCCGGCGTCGTGGTGCTTGAAGAGTATGAGCACGCCGTCGCGCGCGGCGCCAAGATCTACGCCGAGGTGATCGGCTACGGCCTTTCCGGCGACGCCTATCACATCACTTCGCCCGCGCCGGACGGCGATGGCGGCTTCCGCTCCATGTCGGCGGCGCTCAACAACGCCGGCATCACCGCGGCGGATATCGACTATGTGAACGCGCACGGCACCTCCACCCCGCTTGGCGACGAGATCGAGTTGCAGGCGGTCACCCGGTTGATCGGGAACAATGTGGGCGGCGTCACCATGTCCTCGACCAAATCCGCCACCGGTCACCTTCTGGGCGCCGCGGGCGCGATTGAGGCGATCTTCTGCGCTCTCGCCATCCGCGATCAGGTCGCCCCGCCGACCCTCAATCTCGAGGATCCGTCGGTCCAGACCGATCTTGATCTCGCCCCGCTGAAGGCTGTTAAACGGGACATTAACGTGGCCCTGTCGAACTCCTTCGGCTTTGGCGGAACCAACGCGTCTCTGGTGATGAAGCGCGTTTCCTGATCCCGCCAATCGCGAAGGGGCGTTCGGCTGAACGCCCCTCCGGAGGTGCGCTTTGAAACGACTGCTGACACTGGTCGTCTCGACGGCGATCCTGTTTGGCGTGCTTGCGCTGGGCGGGCTGGTCTATTTCGAGAAACGCATCACTGGTCCCGGCCCGTCGACCGAACCCGTCGTCGTCCTCCTGCCAAAGGGGACGGGCGTCATCGCCATCGGTCAGGCGCTGGAGGAGGCGGGCGCCATCGACGACGCCACGATCTTCCGCCTCGCCACCCGGTATCGCGGCAAGGCACGCGATTTGCGCTTTGGCGAGTATGAGTTCCCCGCCGGCGCCTCCATCGATGAGATCATCGACCAACTCGCGCGCGGCGACGTGATCTTGCGTCGCGTGACCGCGCCCGAAGGGCGCACGTCTTGGGAGATCGCCCAACT
>QKHF01000288.1 GCA_003250135.1 Paracoccaceae bacterium
CCCAGCCAGAAGGCCCATAGCGGCGGATTCCACGTAGCCCTCGACGCCGGTCACTTGCCCCGCGAAGCGCAGCCGCGGCTCCGCTTTCAACCGCATGGCGCCGTCCAGCAAGCGCGGTGAGTTCAGGAAGGTGTTGCGGTGGATGCCGCCGAGCCGGGCGAAGCGCGCCTCCTCCAGCCCGGGGATCCGGGCGAACACCTCGCCCTGCGCGCCGTAACGCATCTTGGTCTGGAAGCCGACGATGTTATAGAGCGTGCCAAGCGCGTTGTCCCGGCGGAGCTGGACCACGGCGTGAGGCTTCACTTCGGGATCATGCGGATTGGTCAGACCCACCGGCTTCAGCGGCCCGAAGCGCAGCGTCTCGCGGCCGCGCTCGGCCATCACCTCAATGGGCAGGCAGCCCTCGAAATAGGGCGTATCCTTCTCCCAATCCTTAAACTCGGTCGTGGGCGCGGCCAGAAGCGCGTCGATGAACGCTTCGTACTGACCCTTGTCCATGGGGCAGTTGAGATAGGCGGTGCGGTCCTCCTCCGTCTCACCCTTGTCATAGCGCGACTGGAACCACGCTTTCGACATGTCGACGCTGTCCGCATAAACGATCGGCGCGATGGCGTCGAAGAACGCCAGCGACGCCTGATCGGTCCGCGCGCGGATCGCATCCGCCAAGGCGGGCGAGGTGAGGGGGCCTGTCGCCACGATCACGCTGTCCCAGGCCTCCGGCGGCCAGCCGGCGATCTCGCCGCGTTCGATGGAGACAAGCGGATGCGCCTCCAGCTTGGCGGTGACGCCGGCCGAGAACGCCTCTCGATCCACCGCCAAGGCGCCGCCTGCAGGCAGGGAGTGCGCGTCGCCCATCGCCATGATCAGCGAGCCTGCGCGGCGCATTTCCTCATGCAGCAGGCCGACCGCGTTCGCCTCATGGTCGTCCGAGCGGAAGGAGTTCGAGCAGACCAGCTCCGCCAACCCGTCGGTCTGGTGCGCGTCGGTTTCGCGCTCGGGCCGCATCTCGTGCAGCACGACGGGAACACCGGCATTCGCGACCTGCCAGGCGGCCTCGGACCCGGCCATTCCGCCGCCGATGACATGGACGACGCCAGCGCCCTTGGATGTTTGGATTTCTTTCATGGGCGCCGCGATACGCTGGAATTCACAGGCGGGTCAAGCGGCCCAAATCGCGATGGAAGAAAAGACTACAAATTCCGCGCGTTACACCATATACTTGAGACAGTGTTGTTGTTGCGTAGGGTAAACCAATGTTTGGGCACCTTTCCCGTGTCGCCACGGTTGTTGGCGGTGTGTGCGCCATCCTCGTCGTCGGCGAGGTCGCTCTTGGCGAAAAGAGCACCCCTCTCTCCCACGATCCTGAACTGCGTGCGATGCAGCGCGCGCCTGAGTTCGCGAGCGATCTGTCGTATGCGTCTTTCTGTGTGAAGAAAGAGTGCCTCGACGGCGAGACCAAGATCCTGGACTACAATATCGACAAGCCGGACGCGGACGCGAAATCCGACGCCGCATGGACTGTCGAGCACTGAGATAGTCGCGCCCCGCTATCGGCGGGGCCACCGACATCACGCCTCCGGGCCGCCTTGCGGTTCCGCGTCGTCATCTTCGCCTTGATCCGCGATCCAGGCGACGGAGACGACTTTTTCCGATTCCGCCGTGTTGAACACCTTCACGCCGCCCGCGCCGCGGGACCGGAAGGAGATTCCCGCCACCGGGCAACGAATCGACTGCCCCGCATCGGTCACGAGCATGATCTGGTCATCCAGTTCGACCGGGAACGACGCGACCAGCCTGCCGCCGCGCAACGCCTTGTCCATCGCCATGACCCCCAGACCGCCGCGCCCGCGCACCGGATAGTCATGGCTGGAGGACAGCTTGCCCGAGCCGGTCTCGGTGATGGTCAGGATCAGATTCTCGGCGGCGGACATCTCGGCATAGCGTTCAGGCCCGAACGGGGTCGCGTCGGCGACAGCTTCGGCCTCCTCGGCGTCGACCTCGATCTCAGCTTCGTCGTCCTCCGAAACTCCATTCACCGCGCGGCGCATCTTCAGATAAGCCTCGCGCTCGCCCGGAGTCGCCTCGAAATGGCGGATGATGGACATGGAGACGACTTCATCGCCGTCCGCCAGCTTGATGCCGCGCACGCCGGTCGAATCGCGTCCCTTGAAGACGCGCACCTCGGTGGTCGGGAAGCGGATCGCCTTGCCGAGCGCAGTGGTCATCAGCACGTCGTCGTCTTCGGAGCAGATGCGCGCGTCGACCAGCCGGACATCCTCGGGCAGCTTCATGGCGATCTTTCCGTTCGACTTCACATTGGTGAAATCCGAAAGCGCGTTGCGCCGCACGTCTCCGGCCGAGGTCGCGAAGAATATCTGCAGGTCGTCCCATTCTTCCTCGGGCGCGTCGACCGGCATCATCGCCGCGATCGAGACTCCCGCCGGAATCGGCAGCACATTGACGATGGCCTTGCCGCGCGAAGTGCGGGACCCCAAGGGCAGGCGCCATGTCTTCAGTTTGTAGACGATGCCGTCGGTGGTGAAGAACAGCACCGGCGTATGGGTGTTCGCCACGAACAGGCGGGTGGCGAAATCCTCGTCCTTCATATTGAGCGCCGACAGGCCCTTGCCGCCGCGCTTCTGCGCGCGATAGTCCGCCAGCGGCGTGCGCTTGATATAGCCGCCATGGGTGACGGTGACGACCATATCCTCGCGTTCGATCAGGTCCTCGTCATCCATGTCGCCGACATAATCGGCGATCTCGGACCGGCGCGGCGTGGCGAAGGCCGCCCGCACTTCTGTCAATTCGGCCGAGATGATGCCGAGAATGCGCTCGCGCGAGCGCAGGATGTCGAGGTAGTCGGTGATCTTGCCAGCGAGGTCCTGCAACTCGTCGGTGATCTCCTTGACGCCCATCGCGGTCAGACGCTGCAGGCGCAACTCAAGGATCGCCCGCGCTTGGGTCTCGGACATGTTATAGGTCCCGTCCTCATTCATCTTATGAGACGGGTCGTCGATCAGGCGGATGTAGTCAGCGATCGCCGCGGCCGGCCAGCGCCGCTCCATCAGCCGCACGCGGGCGGTGGCGGGATCGGGGGAGGAACGGATGGTCTGCACCACCTCGTCCACATTCTCCACCGCGACGGCGAGGCCGCACAACACATGCGCCCGCTCGCGCGCCTTGCGCAGCTCGAACGCGGTGCGGCGGGCGATCACTTCCTCGCGAAAGACGATAAAGTTGGAGAGGAACCCTTTCAGGTCCAGCTGCTCCGGCCGGCCATTGTTCAGCGCCAGCATGTTGCAGCCGAAGGAGGTCTGTAGCGGGGTGAAGCGATAGAGCTGGTTCAGCACCACATCGCGCGTCGCGTCGCGCTTCAGGTCGATGACGACGCGCACGCCGAAGCGGTCGGATTCGTCCTGGATGTTCTGGATGCCCTCGACACGCTTCTCGCGCGCCAACTCCGCGATCTTTTCGACCAGCGTCGACTTGTTCACCTGATAGGGA
>QKHF01000248.1 GCA_003250135.1 Paracoccaceae bacterium
TCCACGGCGCAGGGAATGCCTCTGCAAGCCTTTGAAACCACACCGCGATTCCGGGCAGGAATCGTCGGTTTTTCGCTAAAACCGACTGAGTTCGCTGTAAATCGGCCCTGATCAGGGAATCCGCGCAAAAGAGCACCGGCGAAATCGGGCGACAGAGACGCGCGCGGGAAACCGGCCGAACGTGCTCATGCCGGCGCGTCTCTGTCGGAGTCGCGCCCTTGCAACCCGCGGGAACTGCGCGGGAATTCGCGGCGAAATGTGTGAGACGGGAATTGGGTTGGGTCGGTGGCGGAAGGGGTGGGATTCGAACCCACGGAACCTCTCGGTTCAACGGTTTTCAAGACCGCCGCAATCGACCACTCTGCCACCCTTCCCGCGGGCCCCTCTTATCGACGCGAACGCGCGCCGTCCAGCGGGGCGGTCAAGGCCCCTCAATCGCCCGCACGTTCTTTCCAACAAGCGGCCGATGTCTTAACGTGGCGGCGATCGCCGACGAACGGCGGCGCGCCCCGGCGACCGAATCGGGGCACGGATTTCGGAGGCGCAGTTGGGCCAGTCGGGCGGGTTTAGAAAAGTGATGAAAACGGAACGCGTCAGCATCCTGCTGGGCGCCATTGTGGGCGTCGCGGCTTGCGCGCAGGTGGACGTCGGCGCGCATGCGTTGAAGGCCTCGGCCATCGGAAGCGAAGAGACGAATGAGGAGCGTCTGGCGCCCGTTCAGGTCGCCACCGACGCCGAAGGCTATGCGCTCTGGTCCGGCTTCCGCACGAAGGAGGGCGCCTGGATCGCGCATCCGCGCCTGCCCGCGCCATCGACCGCCTATGTCCGCAACACCCTGAACGGACGCGTGATTCAGGCCTCGCTTTTGCGCCGCGACCCGACCACGCCGGGGCCTATGATCCTGCTGTCGGCCGAGGCGGCGCGGGATCTGGGCATCGGACCGCACCGGCTGACCAAGGTGCAGATCGAGGTGATCGAGGACACGCTGCCGGAGGCCGAGATCGCCTCGGCTCCGACGGCTGAAGTACCCGATCCGGCGCCCACCGCCCTGGTGAGCGAGGACGCGTTGCCGCCCATGGAAAGCACGATCGAGCCGCTGGCCGCGATCGTCGAGGCGCCGGCGCCGCTGGAGCCGCCAGAGGCGGCGCCTGAGCCGCAGACGCTGGCCGAGATTCCCGCCGAATCGGCGACGGCCTCCGCGCCGCAGACGCTGGCCGAGATTCCGGCGGAACCTGCGCCCGTCGCGGCGCTCGCCGCGCCAACCGCGCCCGCGCAGCCGGCCCCCGCGTCGCAAAGCGGCGGCGTGTTCCGCGGCGACGCGCCCTATGAGCTGGGCGACACGCAAGGCGGCGGCGGACTGAGCCTGTCCGAACCGGCGACGCCGTCCGCCCCCAGCGCAATCAAGGCGGCCGAAGCCCCCGCCCCGACCGCGGTCGAAGCCGCGCCTGTCAAGGTCGCCTCCGCGCCCGTCGCGGCGGAGCCGGCTGTTCGCACCTCGGCCGCCCCGTCCGCCCCCGCGCTGGCCGCCACGCCGACTCCCGCCGCTCCCTCCGCCCCCGCGCCAACCGCTGCTTCAGGTGAGACGCAGGCGGCGCAGAGCTTCGTTCAGGTGGTGTCCTTCACCGCCGAAAGCAGCGCGGCCGAACTCGCCACGCGGCTGAGCGCGCTGGGCCACCCGTCGTTGACGGATTCGGGGCCGGCCGGAGAGTCGCGTTGGCATCGGGTGCTGATCGGGCCACTGACGAGCGCGGGGGACGAGCAGGGCGCGCTGGAGGCCGCGAGGTCGCTTGGCTACAACGACGCATTCGTCACCCGGCGCGGGGCCACGGCCTCCGAGCCGGCTGCGGCGGCGGAGCCCGCGGTTGCGCCCTCAGCGCCTCCGCCTGAGAAACCGACGGCCGAGGCCGCGCCCGCCCCTGCATCCGGGACGAGCCCGTATATCCAGGTCGGATCGTTCTCGGTGAAGAGCAACGCCGACGCGCTGGTGGCCACATTGAAGGGTCAGGGCCTCCCGTCCTTCGCGACGGCGGGGTCGGGCGACTCGAAGTGGAGCCGGGTTCTGATCGGCCCGCTGGACGGATCGGAGCAGACTGCGCGCGCGCTGGACGCGGCCAAGAGTCTGGGCCACACCGACGCGTTCATCACGCGATTCTGAGGGCGTCGCGCCCTCGGCTGGAAAATTGAGGACCGCAGACATGAAACAGGCGGCGAGCAGGCGGATCATACGACTGGCATTGGTTCTGGCGGCGGCGCTGACCGCGTCGGCGCCCCTTGCGGCGAGCGCGGCGCAGGCCGTGGACACAAGGGCGCGCACGGCGATCGTGATCGACGCGACCTCGGGCGCCGTGCTGATGGAGAAGGACGCGGACCGTCCGATCCCGCCCGCCTCCATGTCCAAGCTGATGACCGTCTACATGGTGTTCGAGGCCCTGAAATCCGGCAAGCTCTCGCTGGAGGACGAGTTCCGCGTCAGCGAGGCCGCGTGGAACAAGGAAGGCTCGAAGATGTTCGTTCGCGAGGGCGACAGGGTCGCCGTCTCGAACCTGCTGCGCGGCGTGATCGTCCAGTCGGGCAATGACGCCTGCATTGTGCTGGCCGAGGGCTTGGCCGGCACCGAGGAGGCCTTCGCCAAGGCGATGACCGACCGCGCCGCCGAGATCGGACTGACCCATTCGCGCTTTCTCAACTCCACCGGCCTGCCCGCCGACGGGCACGAAATGAGCGCCCGCGACCTCGCCACTCTGGCCGGTCTCATCATCCGCGACTTTCCTGACTACTACCCGATCTATTCCCAGCGGGAGTTCACCTGGGAGGGGATCACCCAGGGCAACCGCAACCCGCTGCTGGGCCTCGACATCGGCGCCGACGGGTTGAAGACGGGCCATACGGAGGAGGCCGGCTACGGCCTCGTCGCCTCCGCCGAGCGCGACGGTCGCCGGGTGATCCTGGCGGTCACAGGCCTCGACTCGGTCAAGGCCCGCGCGGAAGAGGGCGAGCGCCTGATGAACTGGGCGTTCCGCGAGTACGAGACCGCGAAGGTGCTGGAGAAGGGCGACATGATCGACGAGGCGCCGGTCTGGATCGGCGCCCAGTCGACCGTGCCGCTGGTCGCCGCCGACGACGTCTGGGCCACCACGCCCTTCGCCGCCCGCGACGAGTTGAAGGCGCGCCTCCGCTTCGAGGGGCCCGTGCCCGCGCCGATCGCGAAGGGTCAGCCGCTGGGCGAGCTGGTGATCGAGGCGCCCGACATGGCCCCAATCACGGTTGCGCTGGTCGCGGGCGCAGATGTCGCCAAGGGCGGCTTTCTGGTCAAGCTGGGTGCCGCCGCCGAGCTGGGACTCGGGCGGGTTCTGGCCGCCGCATCCTCCGAGTAACCGAACATGCCGGCGGAAGGCGCGGATCACGGCGGCTTCTTCCTGACGCTTGAAGGCGTCGACGGCGCCGGCAAGTCCACGCTCGC
>QKHF01000217.1 GCA_003250135.1 Paracoccaceae bacterium
GCGGTCTCGCCGCCGATCAGCGCGGCGCCGGCCTCCTCGCAACCCTTGGCGATGCCCTGCACGACCTTGGCGGCCGAGGCGACGTCCAGCGCGCCGGTGGCGAAGTAGTCGAGGAAGAACAGAGGCTCCGCCCCCTGGCAGACCAGATCGTTAACGCACATGGCGACGAGGTCGATCCCGACGCCCTCCACGCGGCCAGTGTCGATGGCGATGCGCAGCTTGGTGCCGACGCCGTCGGTGGCGGCGACCAGAACGGGATCGTTGAACCCCGCCGCTTTCAGGTCGAAGAGGCCGCCGAATCCGCCGAGGCCAGACGCTACGCCGGGCCGGTTGGTGGCGGCGGCGGCGGGCTTGATGGCCTCGACCAGCGCGTCGCCCGCGTCGATATCCACCCCTGCGTCCTTGTAGGTCAGGGCGTTGCGGCGGTCGGTCATGGGCGGGGGCTCCCGTCAGTCGTGGTTAGGTCGAACGCCTCTCCTAGCGTAGTCGGGCTTTGGGCGAAATAGCGATCGCGCATCCCGCGTTGACCCCGCCTTGCGCGCCACGTATGGACGTGTCTCCTAAGCGCGCTTGGGGGCCTGTAGCTCAGTTGGTTAGAGCGGACCGCTCATAACGGTTTGGTCGCAGGTTCGAGTCCTGCCGGGCCCACCAGTCGAAGCGCCTAATCCCGCCAGAAATCCGGGTCGAGAGTCACCAGCAACGCCAGCACCTCCAACCGTCCGGCCAGCATGGCGAGGGTCAGCACCCATTTGGCGCCGTCCGGAAGGGTGGCGAAATTTCCACTGGGTCCCACGACCGATCCGATGCCGGGCCCGACATTGGTGATCGCAGTGACGCTGGCTGAGTAGGCGGTGACGATGTCGAGGCCCATCAGCGAAAGCAGCACAGTGAAGGCCGCAATCGTTGCGATGAACACGGTCAGGAAGGCGAGGACGGAGAACGGAACGTCCTTCGGCAGCGGCCGGCCGTTGTGCCGCAGCGTCAGAATCCTGTTGGGGCTGAAGAGCCGCTTGATGTGGGCGCGAACGATCTCGATCACGATCTGCAGGCGATAGATCTTGATGGCGCCGGCCGTGGAGCCCGAGCAGCCGCCGACGAACATCAGCACCAGGAACACGCCGACGGCGCCGGGTCCCCACGCGGTGTAGTCGTCAGAGGCGAAGCCGGTGGTGGTGACGATCGAGGTGATGTTGAAGGAGGTTAGCGTCAAGGCCTCAAAAAACGATATATCACGTTGATTTATCAGCCAGATCGCCATCAGGACGCTTGAGGTCGCGAGAAAGATGATGAAGCCGCGCACCTGCTGGTCCGTGACCAGCGCGTCGAAGTTTCCCCGGACGGCCTTGATGTAAAGCATGAAGGGAACGGCGCCCGAAATCATGAAGACTGTCGCCACCCATTGCAGGCTCTGGCTGTCGAAATAAGCGAAGGACGCGTCGTGGGTGGAATACCCGCCGGTCGAGATCGTCGTCATGGCGTGGGTCAACGCGTCGAACTCGTTCATGCCGCAGACGAAGTAGAGCGCCGCGCAGGCCAGAGTCAGCAAGCTGTAGATGACGAACACGTTTCCGATGGTCAGGGCTGCGGTATAGAGCTTCTCCTCGGACGTGTCCGAGCTTTCGATCTTGAACAGCTGCATGCCTCCGACCCGCAACAGCGGCAGGATCAGAATGGCGATGGCGATGATTCCGACGCCGCCGACCCATTGCAGCATGGCGCGCCACAGCAGAATTCCTGGCGGCAAGGTCTCCAGATTCGTCAGAACGGTGGAGCCGGTCGTGGTGATCGCCGACATCGTCTCGAACACGGAATCGGTGAAGCTGCTCCCAGTGAACAGGAAGGGCAGGGAGGCCAGCAGGCAGACCGTCACCCAGCCGAGCGTGGTGACGAGAAACGCCTGCCGGACGTTGAATTTTTCGTGCCCGCGCTCCGACTGGGTGGCGAGCACGAGGGTGGCGCCGACGCAGGCGGCGGCGATGGTGGTGGTGAAAAACGCGTGCCACTCCGGATTCCCGGCCGCCAGATCCGCCACCGCCGGCAGGCAGAGCACGCCCGCGGTCGCGCAGGCGATCCAGCCGAGAATGTGAACTACCGGTCGAATTTCGAGCATGCGGCCCTCAGGTTTCGCCCAACGCGGCGCACGCCAGAAACGAGTCGCAGAGGTGGCGCCTCAAACATTGGATCGCCGCCGTCGCCTCCGTCCAGCATTCTCTGCGTCTCCGCCGCCATAGGCCACATCGGGCAAAACGACATGCTGGCCGAGGCGCGGGTAGGGCGCATCCTCATGCGGGATGCGCATCGCGGCCACGAAATGCTCCTGAAAGCGAGGCTCGACCGCGGTCTCGATCTTCTCGATCCGCTTGGCGAGGCTTTCGATCTCGCGCCTTGCAGCGGCGTTCAAGAGAGCGATGCGCGCGCCGGTGCCCGCCGCGTTGCCCGCCGAGGAGACGTCCTCCAGCTCGCAATCCGGGATCATGCCCAGCACCAGCGCATGCAATGGCGAGATATGCGCGCCAAAGGCGCCCGCCAGCACGACACGCTCAACACTGTCCACCCCCATCTGGTCCATTAGCAGGCGGGCGCCGGCGTAGAGCGCGCCCTTGGCCAGCAGAATCTGGCGCACATCCTCTTGGGTCACGAGAATCCGCCGCCCGCCCGGCGTTTCGTGCACAAGGTAGGAGAAGGTGCGGCCACCCGCGACGCAGCGGGGCGAGCCGGTCTGCGCCGCCGAGCCGATCACGCCGCGCTTGTCGAGCACGCCCGCGATCCGCATTTCCGCGAGCACCTCAATGATGCCGGAGCCGCAGATTCCGGTGACGCCCTCTGCGCCCACTGCATCCTCGAATCCGTCCTCATCCGACCAGAGGTCGCAGCCGATCACCTGAAAGCGCGGCTCCTTGGTCTCGGGATCGATGCGCACGCGTTCGATCGCGCCGGGGGCGGCGCGCTGGCCCGAACTGATCTGTGCGCCCTCGAAGGCGGGGCCGGTGGGCGAGGAGCAGGCCAGCAGCCGGTCCTCGTTGCCCAACAGGATCTCGGCGTTGGTGCCGACATCGACGACCAGCGTCATCCGGTCCTGCCGGTGCGGGCTTTCCGACAGCGCCACGGCGGCGGCGTCGGCGCCCACATGTCCGGCGATGCAGGGCAGGATGTAGACCTGCGCGTCGGGGTGCATGCGAAGGCCAAGCTCCGTCGCCCAGAGCGCCAGCCCGTCCGAGGTCGCCAGCGCGAAAGGCGCGAAGCCAAGCTCCACCGGGTCGATGCCGAGCAGAAGGTGATGCATCACAGGGTTGCCTACGAAAACGGCCTCGAACACGTCTTCGCGCGCGACGCCAGCCTCGTCAGCGACCTCGCCGATCAGTGTGTTGAGCGCCCCGCGGACCGCCTCGGTCATCTCCGCCGCGCCGCCCGGATTCATCTGCGCGTAGCTGACCCGGCTCATCAGGTCCTCGCCAAA
>QKHF01000026.1 GCA_003250135.1 Paracoccaceae bacterium
GGATCGCCCAGACCACGGAGCGGATCATGTTGTAGCGGATATCGACCTCGTGGAGATACAGCTCCATGCTGGAGTTCATGATCGCGGCGGACTGCTCGACCGAGCGCGTGGTCTGGAACTGGGCGATCACCCGCTGGATCAGGCGCGGCAGATAGCGCCGGGCGCGGCCTGGGTCCTCGGTCATCGCGTCGCGGATGCGGGCGTAGGTCAGCCGCAACTCGGGGCCTTGCAGGATGGTGCGCTCGTCCTCCGGCAGATGCCCGGCGAAGAGTTCAGTCCGCTCGGCCCGCGCGTCGAGAAAGCGGATGGTCAGCTCCGCCGCGCCGAATGCGAACACCACCCACATCACGTTCTGCACCGTGAACGGCCAGGTGGAGCGCTCGCGGTCCAGCAGCAGCGCCTTCACATCGTCCGACTGGGTCGCGTCCATGATCCAGATGAAGACGACGGCCGCAGCCACGTAGGCGAGCACGATGCCGAGGTTCTTCAGGCCGGAGCCTGCGTTCCGGGCGTGCGACTGCGGAGTGTGGGCGACCTCGGCCATGTCAGAATTTCCGCTTCACGATCTCGCCCGTCGCCGGGTCGCGCTCCACCGCGCCCCGGATCTGCTGGACCGGGCGGCCGCCATAGCCGCCGCCCTGCCCGACCGGGCCGTCATCCATCGCCTCCGCCGCGCGGCGACGCAGCGCCGCCACCGGGATCGCGAAGGCGCCGAAGCGCAACTCCTCGTCATCGTCGACAAAGCCCTGTCTCAGCGGCGCCCACTCGCCATCAGCGGAGGCGCGCAGGTACGTGCCTTCCTCGCCGCCCCGGTCGGTGACGAATATCCGCCCGTCCGACGTGACGACCAGCTCCGCATTCAGCGCCGCGACGCCTGCGTCGGCGATGACGATGTCGGCGTGCTGGCTGCGCCCGATCTGAAGCGTCTTGCGGGTCATTCGGTCTTTCCCGTCTCATCGGATGTCGCGGCGGTCTCGTCGGCGGGGGCGCTTTCGGGCTTCTCCTCCGACTTCGGCGGCCGCGCGTCGATCACGTCGCCGCCTTCATTGTCCGAGAGCGTGTTGTCTTTCAGCACAACCTCGACGCCCGGAAACACGCCCAGCCCGATCCCCTTGGCGCCCGTGATCGTCGCGCCCTCGACCTCTCCGCCCTTGAGACCCAGCAGCAGCACGCCATGCTCGCCGCTTTCCACCACCTTGGTCCCCAAGAGGGTCAGATGCGCGGCGCCGTCGGCGTAAACCCCGGAAAGGGCGCTGCCGGTGATCGTTCCGCCGGTCATGGTCAGCCGCGCGCCGTCATAAAGCGCGACGCCCGCGCCGGTGCTGCTGTCGATCAGCATGTCGGCCAGCGTCGCTTCGGCGCCTTCGGTCAACTCCACCCCGGTGCCCCCGGCCCCGTCGACTTCCGAGGCCGTTAGCGATACGTGGCCGCCCTCGCCCACCGCGATGCCAGAGGCGCCCGCGGCGATGATCTTCACCTCCGCCCCCGTCAGGGAGCCGCCGCCCACGACCGCGGCGCCCGGCCCCGTCGCGCCGCCGACGATCAACCCTTCGGCTTCAACCGTCGCGCCGCCCTCGATGACCACGCCCGCGCCGTTGGGGTTCGACACCTCCACCTGCGACAGGCGCACCGACGCGCCGCCGCCGATGACGAGGCCCGCCCGCTGCGCCCGCTCGATCGCGACGTCGGAAAGAACGGCCTCGCCGCCCTCCACGATCAGGCAACCGCCGATTTCAGGATGCGAGGTGCGGGCGACCTTCAGGCCAGACAGGTGAACCCGCGCGCCCGTCAGACGCAGACAGGGCTCCGCGCCGCCCGAGATCACCGGCGGCTCGGCCGTCATCTCGAACGGGGCCAGCGCGACCGCGCGGTTGACGATCGGGGCCGCGGCATGCTCGCCCGCCGCCAGCAGGATCTGCACATCCGGTCCGGCGCGATCCAGCGCCTCGGCGAGCGTTCGCGCATCCCCCGCACCCGAGGGGTCCACCACCCAGACTTTCTTGTAGAGCTTCTGATAGAGCGGCCAGCCATAGGTGTAGCCGCCCCAGCCCGCGGCCGCGAGAACGGCGAGGCTGGCGGCGATGGCCAGCCAGTTCGCGCCGCCCGCGCGCTCGGGCGCCTCGACCACAGGCGGCTTTGGCAGCTCGCCCGGCAAGCGCCGCCGCACCCGCACCGTGGGCGGGATCGGGTCGCGCGGGTCGGCGATGCGCGCCTCCACGGCCGGAACGACCGTCGTCTCATCCGGCTCCACATCCGCCAGCAGCACGGCCCGGAACTCCTCGGCGGTCAGGGGGCGGTCCGAGGGTTCGCGCCTGAGCAGCCGCCGCGCCGCCTCGGCCAGTCCCGTCTCGCCGGCCGGCGGGCGGTCGAGATCGCCCGCCTCGGGCGCGCGGCCCTCAGCCAGCCAGAACAGGATCGCGCCGGTGCTGAAATAATCGCTCCACGCCCCCAGCGGCGGATCGTCCGGCGCATTGGGATCGCATTCGGGCGCCGAATAGCCCGGCGTCAGCCAGCGCGCGCCGGCGGCGGAGGCGTGATCGCCCGCCGCGGCGGAACTGGCGAAATCGAGCAGCCGCACCCGGCCATCCCCGCCCACCATCACATGGTCCGGCTTCAAATCGCCATGCGCCAGACCCTTGGCATGGACCTCCGCCAGCGCGTCCGCCAGTCCCGCGAGGATGGCCCCAAGTTGCGCCTCGCGCTCCTCCCCGGACGCCTCGTCGGCCCAGGCCTCCAGCGTCCGCCCCGGCAATAGCTCCATGACAAGCGCGGGTCGGCCGTTCACCGTGCGGCGCGACAGCAACTGCGGCGCGCGCGCGCCATCCAGCGCCGCCAGCGCACGCGCTTCCCGCGTCGCCTGCGCCGCATCGGCGTAGGTCTTGACCACGCAGGCCGCGCCGGTGGCGCGTTCGACAGCCGCGAACACCTCGCTGCTGGCGGAGCGGCTGATCGGCGCGCCGATCTGATACGCGCCCGCATCGCCTGAGACGGTCTGGTCGGTCATTCCGCGCCTTCCGCCTTCGGCTCTCGGGTCAGGACCCGCGGGGGCGGCGTAAATTCAAGCTCGGCCAGCCGCTCGGCGGGCGTCTTCGGGGCCTCGGGCGGCGCCACGATCTTGGGCGGCGGGGAGGGCTCGACCTCCGACGCCTTGGCGGGCTTGGGCGCCTTAGCGGGAGACGCCGAGCGGGTCTGCGCCTTTTCCGCCGGCTTCGCCTCCTGTCGCTCTGGCGGGCGGACCGTCAGCGGTTGCGGGGGCGGATCGATGCTCGACTGGCGCTCCGACCGCGTTTCTTCAAGGTCCCACTCGCCAGCGCCTGTCCGGCAGCCCCGGCCGATCCCGGTCATCTCGGCGCCCCCCTGGCGGCGCATGGTCCATTCATAGGTGCGGCAGGGTTGCGCGCCGGGCTGGTGGTCGGTCGTCGTGATCGTGACCCGACCGCCGATGCTGCCATCCCC